>CALIHL010000231.1 GCA_938022935.1 uncultured Saprospiraceae bacterium | reverse complement strand
ATTTGAACTGTAGCACCTGTTTCTGGTAGTGTTTCTACACTCGTTCCATTATCAAAAGTCCATATGTACCGATCGTTAGCAGCTCCTGTAGCAATTAGAAATAAAGGATCCTGACCACCACATAAAGTGTCAGGTGTACCCGGAGCAACCATAATATCAACAGGCAGAAGAGGGATCGGGAATCCAGTTATTGTTATACTTTCTATGATATATGCTTCATCTTGATCTTGTGTCCCTCCTGTGATCTCAATAGCAAGCAAGCTAGTTGCACTGGCGCTCAGGTTTTCCAATCGAAAAGTACCGTTTCTCTGATTTCCACAGTAAGAACCCAGTTCATAGCGTTGTCCTCCTAAGAGTACATCTATTCTCATTGCATCACCGCCATCTAAGCCACATTCACCAATATCACGGCCACACTCCATCGTTCCTCCACCATTTTCAAGGGTTACAACTGCTTCGATGCTAATGTTACAAAACTGAACGATAGGTTCTAAACCGATTATGGAAGCGAAGTTGTTGTTAGCGCCACAACTGTTAGCGCCTCCAGATACGGCACATGGACAACAAGCTAAACCCTCCTGATCTCTGATGACAAACGCTCCATTTTCTTGGCCGAAAGTTCCTTGATTACCATCACAAAAATCTGAGATAGATGTAATGTTCAGATCTGGAGAATCTGTGTTGTCGAAACTAATTACTTGTATAATATCTTGCCCCAACAGACCTGTTGAACACAATAGAAGCCCTAAGGCCATGAGAGTTAATCTTGCCACTTTATCGGTTTTGTATTTTGGACTTATTAGGCTTGGGCGGCCCATAAGTAGCTTAAAGTTATTGAGGATCAGCATCTTATCCTAATCTTATACTATTTTAAAGTCATATATGAAGGTTGGCTGACAAAGATGATTTTGCCCACATCAAGACATCTAATGACGTGCGCATCAGTGTTAAAACGACGAAGAGGAAAATCTATTTCCGTAAGTGGCTCGTAATCAATATTTCACGAAAGTGATATGGCCCATATAAGCCTAATCTACGAGTACTTGACCCTCGAGATCTAAGAAAAAGGCATACTCTCGCGCTGTCTCCTTGTAGCGCTTAAATCGCCCACTAGCACCACCATGACCCGCTTCCATATTGGTATGCATGATCAAGATGTTGTCATCGGTCTTCTTCTCACGAAGTCGAGCCAACCACTTTGCAGGCTCCCAGTATTGGACTTGACTATCAAAGTACCCGGTCGTGATTAGTAGATTAGGGTAATACTGCTCCTTGACCTGATCATAGGGTGAATAAGACAACATATAGTCGTAGCTATCCTTGTTTTTAGGATTGCCCCACTCGTCAAACTCGTTGGTCGTCAACGGGATCGTCTCATCCATCATCGTGGAGATCACATCCACAAACGGTACCGCTGCGATAACGCCATTGTAAAGCTCTGGATTCATATTGATGATCGCTCCCATCAACAACCCTCCGGCACTGCCGCCCATCGCATAGAGGTGGTCCTCAGACGTGTATGATTCAGCTATCAAGTGCTTGGAGCAGTCGATAAAATCATTGAAGGTGTTGATCTTCTTGAACATCTTGCCATCCTCATACCACTGTCGCCCCATCTCTTGACCACCACGGATGTGCGCGATTGCATAGATGAAGCCACGATCGAGTAGACTCAATCTCACTGAACTAAACCACGGATCTGTAGACGAACCGTAGCTGCCGTAGGCGTATTGTAGGAGGGGCGTATTGGCTGATTTTTTAGTGCCTTTCTTGTAGACGATGGACATAGGTATCTTGACGCCGTCTCTTGCTGTCGCAAATATCCGCTCCGTCACATATGCCTCAGGGTCATGACCACCTACTACTTCCTGTTGCTTTTTGACTTCCTTTTGCTTGGTCACCATATCATAGTCGATGGTTGACCTAGGAGTCGTCAGACTGCTATATACAAACCTAAGTGACTGCGTACTAAACTCTGGATTAGTAGAGGTAAATGCCACATAAGCGGGCTCGCCAAAGTCAAGATAGTGCTCCGTTCCAGTCGTCTGATCTTTGATCCTTAAGTGCGTCAAGGCGTTTGATCGCTCACTAACTACGAGATAGTTGTCAAAGACATCTATGCCTTCCAGTAGTACATCTGCACGGTTCGGCAGTACTTCTGTCCAGTTATCTATTTGGGTCTTAGCGACTGATGTCTCCATCAGTCTGAAGTTGAGCGCATCCCAATTGGTGACGATATACCACTTGTCGCGATAGTGCTCTATGCTGTATTCGTGCTTATCAGTGCGCGGTGTAAACTGTTGAAACGTGCCATCTGGCTCGTCGGCCTTCAGCACTTGATAGTCGCTGACCAGCGTACTGCTGTTGTAGATGATGATGTAATCATCCGACTTAGACTTGTAGACACCTATGTAGAAAGATGGATCTTTCTCATGATAGACCACTTGGTCTTGGGCAGTGCTTTCGCCAAGGTGGTGTCTGACTATCTTTTCTGATAGGAGTGACACCTTGTTCTTAGTTGTATAAAAGAAAGTGCTGTTGTCATTGGCCCAGGCGCCGCCGGGCTGTGCATTTTCTAATTTGTCTTCGTATAGTTCACCCGTCTCCAGGTTTTTAAATCTGATCGTATAAACTCTTCTACTGACGGTGTCTTCTGAGTAAGCGAGTATCTTATTGTCAGGACTCATCGTCAGTCCGCTGGCGCTGTAGTACTCGTGTCCCTTGGCTAGGTCATTGACATTGAGGATGACTTCTTCAGCCTGATCGAGAGAGCCCTTCTTTCTACAGTGGATCGGATACTCATTGCCTTCTTCATACTTGGTGTAGTACCAGTATCCATTCTTGAAGTAAGGGACTGACTCATCGTTTTGCTTGATGCGGCCTACGATCTCTTCGTATAGCTCTTCTTGTACTTTCTTGGTGTGGGTTAGTACTTGGCCTGTGTATTCATTCTCTTTATTGAGATAGTCTACGACTTGGCTGGTTTGTGCATCAGGCGTCTCTGCTGTCTTCTGATCATCTGTCAGTCTCATCCAGAAGTACGGATCGACGCGTTTGTCGCCGTGGGCCTCAAGGACAGTGTCTTTCTTTATGGCTACAGGAGCTGCGAGGCTCCTTGCATTTTCTTTCATCATATCTGTAGTGTCCCCTATGTCAGAAGATTGGCACGAATATATCAATAGCACGCCGATTCCCATGAGCAGAATTAAAATACTTAATTGCCATTTTGATGTATACATATGTATTCTTTTTTTAATATCTCCAACTGCTTAAGTCAGCGCCTTGCGGAGATCTCGTTTTAACTTCTTCAGACCACTTTGGGATAAACATTCTATTGTATCGCAACCTGGAGATGGCATTGGGTTGATCGTGATCGCCATTCCAACAATGTTCTGCTCGATCTCCATAGTCTACTTCACCGTCGTAGTATGGTTCTGTCGTTGCCTCCAGCATCTCTTCTGCAAGATAGACAGCGTTATTGAGATAGTAGTTGTCCATATCACCGCAGTAGATCTTGATCTTACCTTTCCAATCATTGCCATGCTTTGCCCAGTCTCTCTTCATGATATGAGCCAAGTCAAAGTTTTCTTTCCAGTAGTTAGCTACATCCTTGTTGATCACACCCGACTGCTTGTCCCAGATGCGCTGTGGGTATCCATCACTTCCGATCGGCGAATAAACGGCTTCCCATATATCCCACTGCTGACCTGAGCGAGACTTAGTGCCAAGGACCAACTCTCTGTAGTTCATATCTCTGAGCATAGCATCGACGTTGCCTAAGTAGTCGCGATGACCAGCTACCAGTGTCTTTTTAAAAGGTCCTTCTTTGAAGTATGCGTTGTCATCTTCATAGATATTTGTCAAGCAAAATGCTCTAAAATCTATTGGGTCTGGACAAGCAGCATAGCATCCGTTGTACTCGGTTGGATACTTGACTTGGACGGCCAATGCTTCCCAGCCGCCAGTAGATCCACCATAAGTGAAGCGTGCCCAGCCTTCACCAATCCCTCTGAACTCCTTTTCTATGTGTGGGATCAGCTCATAAGTGATCGCGTCGCCATAAGGGCCGATGTTTTCAGAGTTGACAGCATAAGAGTCATCATAGAATGGATTAGCATGTTGGATCTCTATCACTAAGACTCTTGGGAAGTTGGGGCCTGTCCACATTTTATAAAAGTCATACGCCTCCTTCTGCTGAGTGATGTTGTAACCATCCAAACTAAAGCGCTCACTATATTCTGGTTTGAGTGATGGATCTGGAGGCGTGGTCCGCCATCCACCAAAGTCACTTGGGAAGTGACCATGAAATACGGCGAGCGGATACTTCGCTTCAGGGTGATCTGCCCAACCATGAGGTAGCAGCACATGTGCACCGAGGTACATATCACGACCCCAAAACTCACTCAGTAAGTCGGACTTGATCTTGATGTGTTTTACATATTCTGAGTCTTCAGGTTCTTCTATGACTGGGATTACATTTTCTAATTTGAAGTTAAGTGTCGTCTTTTTGGTTGGTGATAAGTTGATCTTAGATGGAGTGGAGTAGACGTTGCCAGGAGCGCGATTCCATTGTTGGCCTTCGCCTCTGTCCATCGGCATCTTCACCACATGTCCATCCGCTCTATTAAAAGTCTCATACTTGTGAAAGAGCAGTTGGACTGTGTAATCACCAGCTGCAAGAGCTGTAAAGCTTTGCACGGGATACCCGAAGGCGGACATATCAAAAGAAAGGGCAGTCCCATCATTCCAATCTTCGACATCCATGCCAAAGGCTTGACAAGTATTAGACCCATCTCTTAGTTGAAACCGAGGCTCAATACTATCATCTGTGGCGATGAGTATCATCATCCGACCATCTAAAGTGAATCCGCTGTAATGATCCGGGAAGTCGATGTTTATGCTGGTATGTGTCTCTTTGCCGTTAGGTTCAGTTTGATTACAAGAATAGAGCGCGAGTAAGCTGAAGAGTAGGATGATCCGATACATGGCTGGTCTTGATTAGGTAGTTAAGGTAGGGAATAATGCAGGAGTATTTTGCAGTGTAAATATTTTCCAGTCTGACTGACTCTATGAATCGTTGAAGGTACATTTTGTGTAACTTTAGAGGAGAATTGCTTGAATCTTCATCTTGAGATGATCGTGCTTTGTCTGCAAATCGTATCAAAATCATATCAAACCGTATCAAATCGTATCAAAATGATTGTTATCTTTGCCGTCAATGGAAACAAATATTTACAATTTTAGGATAGAGCTAAATTGGAAACTATTAAGACAATTAAGTCAAATTGATAGATTTGATGCCTCTTGGTCAACATTAGAAAAGAGGGAAAAAAAAGGACTAAATAGCCTAAAGACAATTGCTACAATTCAAAGTACAGGTTCTTCAACAAGAATAGAAGGATCTAAGATGAACGATGACCAAGTTAAAGGGTTAATTGAAAAAATAGATATCTCATCATTTGATGATAGAGACTCTCAAGAAGTAGCGGGTTACTATGAAGCTCTAAATATTCTATTAGAATCGTCTGAAGATATTACTGTTTCAAAGAGTGATATTAAAAGCTTGCATAATCAACTTTTAAGATTCAGTGCAAAAGACAAATGGCATAAAGGACAATACAAACAACATTCAAATGCAGTAGAGGCAAACTTTCCAGATGGAAGCAAGCAAATCATCTTCAGGACAACAGACCCGGGCTATGCTACAGAGGATGCAATGGATGGTATTATCAACTGGTACAATTCAAACTCTGATATACACCATCTATTGAAGGTCGCTTCATTTGTCTATGAATTTCTAAGTATCCATCCTTTTCAAGATGGTAATGGCAGATTAAGCAGACTCTTGACAACTTTATTGCTTATGAAAACCAACTACATATGGGTTCAATATGTAAGTTTTGAATACGAAATAGAAAACAGAAAAAAAGAATATTACAGTTGTCTTAGAAACTGTCAAGCTCAACGACCAAATGAAAATATATCAGAATGGGTTGATTTTTTCTTGTCAGCACTATTGAATTTGCAGAATAAATTAAAAAAGAAACTTGAGGTCAGGAACAAGAGCATCAAGTTGTCGCCCAGAGATAAGTCAATATATTTATACATTATGGAAAATCCGGGTAGTAAGTCTGGAGAAATTTCAGAAAATCTAAATATTCCAAACCCAACAACTAAAAGAATATTGTCCCAAATGGTAGCGGATGAAATATTGGAAAAATTTGGGAAAGGAGCAGGGATAAATTATGCGATTAGGTGAATTATAGATACAAGAAAGCACCCCATATATGATCCAACTAAACATAAAAGACAAATTCAACAAAGAACTACCAGCCGATCCTGATAAATCAAAAGCTCTGCGCCAAGTTTTTAATGCTTGCTATTCAACCGTGACTCCTAAGACACCTTTAGCCCCAGAGCTCATCCATGTGTCTCAAGAAATGGCTGATGCGCTTGGACTCACCGAAGATGATATCAAGTCTGAATCATTCTTGAATGTATTTTCAGGTAAGGAAGTTTTACAAAACTCTGATCCATATGCCATGTGTTACGGCGGTCATCAATTTGGAAATTGGGCTGGGCAGTTGGGAGACGGAAGAGCGATTAACTTGGCTGAAGTAGAACATGATGGTAAGCATTGGGCCTTGCAATTAAAAGGTGCAGGAGCAACCCCATACTCTCGACGGGCGGATGGGTTGGCAGTTTTAAGGTCTTCTATTCGGGAGCATCTATGTAGTGAGGCTATGTATCACTTAGGTGTGCCCACCACTCGTTCTTTATCATTGATGCTTTCTGGAGATCAGGTCATGCGAGATGTGATGTATGATGGTAACTCTGCGCTTGAAAAAGGAGCGATCGTTTGCCGCATGGCGCCTGCCTTTATTCGTTTTGGTAATTTTCAAATATTTACAAGCCGTGGTGATGTTGACACTTTAAGGAAGCTAACAGACTTTACGATTCGGCATTATTTTCCAGAGATTGCTCAAGGAACAAAGGAAGGTTATGTTGAGTTTTTTAGACAAGTTGTAGATAGAACTTTGGATATGATCGTCCACTGGCAAAGGGTGGGATTTGTGCACGGTGTGATGAATACGGATAACATGTCCATATTAGGATTGACCATAGATTATGGCCCATATGGCTGGCTGGAAGGCTATGATCCTAACTGGACACCTAATACTACAGATCGTCAAAACCGTAGATACCGATTTGGCAATCAACCTAATATCGCCCTTTGGAATTTATTACAATTAGGCAATGCGATATATCCACTGGTTGAGGATGCCGAACCGCTTCAAGAAATTTTAAAAGGTTTTCAACCCAACTATGAAGAGGCATATTTGAAAATGATGTGTAATAAGTTAGGCTTGCAAGAAATGACGGACTCGAACGAAGGATTGGTTTCAAGTCTTGTTGATACCTTGCAATTAAGCGAAACGGATATGACTATATTTTTCAGAAACCTTGCTGATTTTTCGAAAGAAACAGAACTGGATGCGGAGGGAGTTTTTATGGTGATTATCAAAGATGCCTTTTACAAGCCAGAAGAAATCACTGGAGATATTTTAGAAAAGTGGAGCGCTTGGTTTGTCGAATATCAAAAGCACTTGCATAAAGAAACGCTTTCTGATGCAGAACGAAAAGGAAAAATGAATAGCGTAAACCCAAAATATGTGTTGCGTAACTATATGTCTCAGTTAGCAATAGACGCCGCCGATGAAGGCGATTATTCTATAATCCAAGAACTACATGAGCTGCTGAAAAAGCCTTATGACGATCAGCCAGAAATGAGTAAGTGGTTTGCAAAGCGTCCAGAGTGGGCGAGACACAAAGTTGGCTGCTCTATGCTTTCTTGTAGTTCTTAGAACTGAAGCGGCAACCTTGATTTTGCTCATCTCAAGTTATTCCCTACCTTTTAAGCTCAACCAAAAATGAATAGTTATGTCAAATCGGGCATTGATCATATCCGGCGGCGGTGCCAAGGGTGCTTGGGGTGTTGGAACTGTAAAAGCACTCAAGGAGCAAGGTCTCAATTATAATACACTCATAGGGACTAGTACTGGAAGCTTGATGGGACCGCTGATTCTTGGTGATCGTATGGCAGAATTGGAAGATGCTTATACTTCTGTTACATCAGATGATATCTTCAACAAGAATCCTTTTAAGAAGAATGGTGATATCAAGACATTTGCGGCAGCGATGAGATTGATCGGAGGGAAGAACTCTCTGGGAGAGACTGAGCCACTTAAGGCTCTAATTAAGAAGTTTGTTGATATCACTCTTTATAACCAATTGGTCAATGGTGATCAGCTATATGGCGCTACAGTGGTGAGTATGACAAAGGGCAATACCCAAGTCAAAACGATCAATGGCAACCAATATACCGATCGTAACAACTTGCCTTTTGATAAAGCCAAGACAGAGTCATATAATGACCTGGTCAATTGGATCTGGGCATCTTCTAATCAACCATTGTTTATGTCTCTTTTTACAGATGAGCATGGTGAAAGCTATGTAGATGGTGGCTTAAGGGATTTTGTGACGATCAAGTACGTCTTAGAGCATAAGCTGGCTGATGAGATAGATGTAGTGATACACAATACGCCAGACTTAATAGATAGTAATTATAAACCAGGCGGAATCCTTTCGATTTTAATGAGAACGGTTGATATCCTTCTGACAGATGTAGCTGCGAATGATATTGAGAATGCAGTGCTCAATGTTCAGTTGGATAAAGAAGTAAAAGTCAACTTCTACTACATGGATAAAGAACAGATTGCTCTAGTACCCAATAGTCTCGTTTTTGAAAAAGATAAGATGCGTCAGCTTTTGGATAGTGGTTATAACTCTATAAAGAATAGAACTTGTAGGATTGATAACTGTCGGATCACCCCCGATGGACATATCTTACCAGATACGGTATAGGCATAAAAAAAGAGAGCTCACATCGTGAGCTCCCTCTTCTATCGGAGATTGCTTTATAACTATTACTTCGCTGTAACTCTTAAAGCTATTCTTCTGTTTTGTGCTCTTCCTTCTTCAGTATCGTTAGATGCAACTGGATGAGCGATACCGTAACCTTCTGTTTCGATACGTGATCCGTCTACACCCGCAGCTACGATAGCCGCTTTCACATTGTCAGCTCTTGCTTGAGATAGTCTCAAGTTAGCCGCTTCGTTTCCTGTGTTATCTGTGTATCCACCGAGCTTTACATTTACTTTCGGATAAGCCTTCATGATATTTACGATGTTGTCAATTTGTTCTTTTGACTTAGCCATATCTACATTAGCGCTTCCTGTTTGGAATGTAAGACGGTCGAAGTTGTACCATGCGTCATTGCTGATAGCATCGCTACCTTCTACGAAGTCGATAAACTTAGACTCTATACCAAATTCTGGAATGTTCAATTCAAATCCGTTAGCAAGTTTTCTGCTAAAGAAGTCTCCAAGACCTGCGATTGCATTTCCTGCAGCATCTACAACTGCACCTGCTGCATCACCAGCTGCTTCGACAGCATCACCTGCTACATCCGCTACTGCGCCAGCTGCATCACCTGCCATATCTGCTGCGCCACCTGCTACATCTCCTACTGTCTCCATAGCATCTCCAGCTACGTTTTTAACATCGTCTCCACAGCTCTTCCATGCGAAGAATGCACCTGCTAAAAGAAGAACTGGTACTACGTACTTGAACAAGCCGCTTCCACCACCACCTGATGGCGTTGGTGCTTTAAATTCTACATCTGGCTTCGTTACCTTAGGAATGTCCATCTTAGGAGCATTCGCTGAGAATCCGATCATATCACCCATACCTTGTGGTAGAGCTGCGTTGATATTACTTCTTTGTCCGCTTAGTAAGCTGGTAAGACCTGAGATACCTCCGCTCATTACTTTCTTACCTAAGTAGCTAAGGATAAGAGGAGCAACCATACCAAGGATACCGTTAGATGAGCTCTTCTTTACACCTGCTACACTTGAGATCAAGTCGATGATACCACCTACTTTATTTCCAAATAAGCTACTCATCAAGGTACCTGCGATACCTGATGATTGATTGCCGCCAATTAAGCCGCCGAGATTGTCCATGATACCTGAGTCTTTCTGACCTCCGATCATGTCAAATATTTTACCGAATGCGCTTGGGTTTGATGATTGGTTAAGCATACCACCTAAAATAGTTGGTGCTAACCCTCCAATAATGCTGCTGATACCGCTTTCGCTTTCGCCAAATTCGTTGGCAGCCTTGGAAATTACATCTGAACCGACCATTTTGGTCAATTCACTGATAATGTTGGACATATGTGAGTTTGATTTTGATTAAATTGATTCAGGACTGAATCTTTTTTGTTTGTAATACTATTGGGACGAAGGTAGGCAATGAAAGTAACATATCTTACAAAATTAGTTAGCACAGCAATTAATATTGCTTTTCTCTATATAAACTGGGAGTAAACTAAAACATCGGGCATAAGACATTGCTCCCTTTACCCGTTCTACCCTTTTGGTTAAAAGGGTAGATCTTTAAGTTGAAGTAAAGATCACTTCCATTAAAGTCAGAGTTAATAAAGACACTTGGGAGATGATCTGTACCTATGGTTAAGGGGCCTATCCTAACTGCACTTCCTATACTTACGGAGCTGTACTCCAGCAAAGTGATGGGCAGATAGTAGCTGAAAAGAGAAGTCTCATAGCGAGGAGTGACAACTAAGGAGTTATTTGCCGCAAGGCTATTAGGAAAGAGTGGGAGTCTCTGATTGATGACGCCAGAGACGGAGATGCGCTCATCATAACTATAGTCACCAAAAAGGCTCAATCTCGTAGGTAGTCCAACGGAGAATACACCAAAGTTATCAGGCATGAGGTTTTGATCATTCTGAAACTGATCGATCAGATCCCTAAGAGTGCTGAAGTCTCTATAGTCCTGGGTTCTTATCTCAGTAAGTGCAGATAGGAGCTCCGTTGTATAGATCTCAACATTGGTCTTGTACCTCAGAGCACCAATGTCTGTGATCGAAGCCCCTGCTGACCAAAAGTCAGAGTGGTACGCCACACCGATGTCTAACCCGATACCACCTCCGTTTATATCTGTTTGTAGACTATTGCTGTTGATGGATGATGTAGTGTATGCCAGTTCGATGGCTGGAGGGTTAGCAATAGTTAGGATGCTATCTATAAAGTTATATTGTGCACTTCCTTTGCTGTTGATATATCCACCTTCTGTTGGTCTGAGTAGCTTGATGTTTACACCAAATGAAAGTTCATCGATACGCTTAGACAGATGACCTCCGATCTCTATCCATGATGCAAAAGAAGCAACGCCTTGTTCTAAGTTGACGATGTCTGTTTGATAAGATTGATTGAGTTCGTAGATGCCGAAGTTCTCAGGTATGCTTGTTGAAGAAGCATGTAGTCGGATATTGCTAAAGAGTCCAACTCGAGTCTGATCGCCAAGTGCAAATGAAAAAGAAGGTCCATTGATCAGTCCAGACAAAAAGAATGACTTAGATCCGCCGTCCTCATCAAATATAACAATCGGGCGATCACTCGACTCTGGGATATCAGTTCTTGCATCGATAAGCAGAGCGTCAGATGATCTATTTATAAAGTTGATCAAGTTGGCACTTCTTAGAAAACCATAGTCTGTCTTAGCGAATAGATGACCACCGACAAGGGTGGCATCCCACTGGTAAGCAGAGCTGATACCAAGGGCAGGATTGAACCGAACTCGATCCATCCCTGCATACGGACTTATGATCAGAGCAGAAGGTACTTGGGAGCACCCAACCATACTCCAAAACATACATATTATCGACACCCATAATTTCACAGAAGTCATTAACGTATAAACTGTTGTCAATTGTACTGGTCTCATCCTCAAGTCCAAGATCGAAAAAAATGGCAAGCTTCTATTCAATCTTGAGATTCTTAATTAACTTAGAAGCTCAGATCACTTAAAAGTCTAATACTATGAAAAAGCAAAACCGCAGATCGTTTCTACACACCGCAGGAGTGATAGCTGGAGCATCAGCACTTCCCGTCGACCAGATAGCTGCCAAATCATACATCATGGGATCCGATGCTATAAAAGTTGGATTGATAGGATGTGGAGGAAGAGGTACTGGTGCCATCGTGCAGGCACTCCTTTCTGGCCAGAATGTCCAGTTAGTAGCTATGGCAGATGCCTTTAAAGACAAAGTTGATAAGTGCCATAAGACGATTACTGATCCAAAGTTTACGGATTGGTCAACAGGAGATGAAGTAGATCTTAGTGATCGTATTTCGATTACTGAAGACCAGAAGTTTCATGGATTTGATGCCTACAAGAAAGTGATCGAGATGAGTGATGTAGTGGTTATAGCCACACCCCCGGGATTTAGGCCGATACATTTTGAAGCAGCGATCAATGCTGGTAAGCACGTCTTTATGGAAAAGCCGCTCGCGGTAGATGGCCCCGGTGTTAGGAAAGTGCTCGCTGCTGCAGAGAAAGCCAAAGCTAAAAAACTCAATGTCGTAGTTGGCCTTCAACGCCACTACCAGACAGTATATAGAAAGTGGGTAGAGATGTTGCACGCTGGAGCGATAGGGGATATAGTATCTTCAAGAGTATATTGGAATGGCGCAGGAGTCTGGGTTAGAGAGCGTCAGCCTCAACAAACTGAGATGGAATATCAGATGCGTAACTGGTACTACTTTAACTGGCTATGTGGTGATCATATCAATGAGCAGCACATCCACAACCTTGATGTTGGCAACTGGGTACACCAAGCCTATCCAACACAAGTGCATGGTATGGGTGGTCGACAAGTTAGAGATGGGAAAGACCATGGAGAGATCTACGATCACCACTTTTTAGAATATGAGTACGCTGATGGATCACGTATGTTCAGTCAGTGTCGTCATATCAAGGGATGTATGAACAGGGTAAGTGAAGCCTTCCATGGTACCAATGGTAGTGCACCTAAGCCTGGTGTGCTCAAAACAAGAAGTGGTCATGTGATCATGGATCATGATGATTCTAAAGATCCTAACCCGTATCAAGTAGAACACAATGAACTATTTGCCGCTGTTGCAAATGGAGAATATAAATACGCAGATGCAGAGAATGGTGCTAAGGCTACGTTGACAGCCATAATGGGCCGTATGGCAACATATTCTGGCAACTTAGTCACTTGGGATGAAGCGCTCAATAGTAATATTGATCTATCTCCATCAAGCTACTCTTGGGATGCCAATCCTCCTGTGATGCCAGATGCAAATGGAAGATACGCTATCGCTGTACCTGGAGTATCTAAAGTAGTTTAGAATAACAATTACAAAATAGAAAGTAAAAAGCTCAAGTCTGACTTGAGCTTTTTGCTTTTATGAAGTGATTGGACAATTGAAATTATAATTTAGAGTGAGATTAACAGAGATGCTGCATATGAAAAAGATATACGTTGTTGCCTTTGCTGCAATCATACTGATAAGTATGTCATGCAAACACCAAAAGACAATCAATAAGTCTATAGCTTCTTCTGTAGAGTTGATCAAAGAGGGCATACAGAAGAAGGGAGTAGTCTCATCAGAAGAAGCACTCGGGCTCAATCTGTTATCAAAGATGATGACAGGCAGTGATATAGATCATGACCTTATCGAAGATGTACAAGTTTATATGGATGCTTCTGATCCATCTGATCTTTCTAAGGAGATTATTACGGTATTTGATTTGGTGCAAAAGCAGGGTAATATATCTGTTGAAGAAGAAGCGGCTTTAGACGATTTAATAACGTTTATATCTGTAGACCAAAACGCCAAATAAGAGCTCATCATGTCTATATGATGTTAAATACTGCTAGTCTTGACCTTAATTATAGTGATCCTAATGACTATTGGTTACTAAGGTAATCCACTAAATGTTAACCCATAATGGAGTAATCTGGAAAAACATTTAATCATATTAAAAATAGTTTTAATATGAGATAGGTGTAAACCGCTTTTTAGTTGTCCTCTATATATCAGTGGAGTATCACACTCTCCATTGAGAATAGAACCAAATGATCAAACAGTCAACTAAATACTTCTTCTGGTTAGCCTTATGCTTATTGGTTCATTCTCAATTGAATGGGCAAACGATTAGCTGGGGGCCTAACATTCCTGCTGTTAAGTCGGAAGATATCAATACCTGTTACAGTACAGGGGCCATGGGTTTCGAATTTACCAATGCGAGTTCGGCAATAACTGATATGTCTATCGAGATACAGTTGGACACCGGCATATATTATGTGCCCGGTTCTTTTTCATTTACAGCAACTGGAGGGATAACGATTCTCGAAGATGATATATCAGATCTCAGAAGACCTATCTTTTCCGTCAGCAACGTTCCGTCTGGTCGTCAGATTAATATGACGATAGAACGAACGGCAGATTGTGAGGCTATGGAGCAGAAAATATCTGGCAGCACCTTCATTGATAGCGTGCATGTCTATGATGCTGGAGTGGAAGTGACTTACTCTAATGGTATTTCTAATGGAACCATAAATTACGATATACTGTACGGTTTGTTGAGTATCACATCAGTGACTACGACACCTGCAGCGGTCAACTTTGGTTCCAGCGCTTCTCGATCTATGACCATTACCAATGGAGCTTTTGGTACTATTGATGAGTTCTACATCACTGATGTCTCAACGGCAGGGGATCTTGACCTGTCTAACTTTAGGATTAATCCAGCTGGGGTCAACTATGCTATCCCTTCCGGAAATATATCTATTGTAGGGGATTCAGTAATTGTGCAGTTCTCGGCAGCCGATATCATGGCCATTGATGGAAGTGGAGGAACTAATGGTGATGGAGATGGATTGTTCGAAGCAGATGAAGCTTTCATACTATCTTATGATGTCACGCCCAATGTCTGTGGTCTTAATAATTCTATATCATCCGAAATATTGGGCTGGTTTGGTTGTAGTTACTCTGATAGATGTCAAGTCGTACAGAATGCCGCAACCGTAACGATAACTAGTGTGACACCAGTCTTAGAATTTTCTAATGCCATTAGACCACCATTGGATTTTTGTGATACTGTGATCTACAGTGTGACCATCACCAATAACACCCCGGAGACGTCACCTCCTGGAGCAGCATATGCTAAGGATGTGACAGCCATATTAGGATTAAGATCTAATCATACGCCGGTTGCGACATTGGCGAACAATGGACAATGGGGATCTGAACGTCGTGATGTCCGACACTTTGTTGATCATACTTTGAATGGTTTGCCAGTAAGTTTGCCGGTGACTCCTGGGAGATTTGGTACCACTATCCCGCACCTTCCGCCAGACTATTTTACAACAGATCCTGATGGACCTGGAGGACTGACAGATGTAGATGGTGATGGATTTTATGATGACTTACCTAAGGATGAGTCTATCGTTATTAGTTTTGGTACATATATCAATCCGAGAGATGGTGCTTGCAGTGTTGGTCGGTATGATTATCTAGTTTGGGAGCATATCTCAGCTGATGTAAGCTGGTTCAATGATTGTGATGATTTGATGTCACCTCAAAGACAAGAGTTTAATTATACCAACCTTATCAGAGACTATCTCAATTCTACCTTTACTAATGCACCGACAGATATAGTAGATGGACAGGTTTTTAGTGTAGGTATTAGACCTCATTTGTACAATACAATTACTTGTAACGGAGACGATGGTAACAATGGCGCAAGTATGGATTGGATTACTCAGATCGTCTTGCCTCCCGGTGTTACAATGGCACCTGGATATGATATGTCTAAGTACACAGTAGCAGGAAGTGTTGTTACGACTACTGATAAGTACAGCTATTCATTTACGAACTTTCCGTTACAATTCGATTGTATTACATGGGATGGAGCAAGTCAGATTATTATTCCAATTTCTACAAGATATGTCTGTGGAGATGGAGGTGATATCTGTTACGAAGAAGAAATGCATTGTATTGATTTAGAAATGAATCCACAATGCCTTGGAGATTGTGTCGGTGTAGCCCCATTGAGTTTCTCTTCTAATCGTATATCAGAAAGTTGGACGGACAATACACAAACAAGTCTTGTTGACTTAACCGACCCAGCCATAGTGACTAATTATGTTTATCCCTTTGATACGGTAGACTTATATGCGCAAGGTGTTTTTTCAGATACTTTATCGGATCAATTATTCTTAAGAATTAAGTACTCTCCTGAAAATGGAGGAAATATATTTGCCTATCAAGAAGGAACGATTGAAATAGTCGATATCGATGGCCAGTATAATTCTGGACAGACCAACTATAGTTTTCCTTTGACTATAGCTCCGACAGTCAATAGTTTAGGTGGTAACGATTATGAGATGATTTTTGATCTTTCATCATATAGGACTTCCGTCGATCCTAATTATAATTATGGACAAAGTGCCGCAGGCCCTTCAAGTTATGATGCTGATACAGTAAAGGTAAGTGCGAAAGTTGTTATTTCCAATTCGATGACTCCGACCACTCCTTTTGAAGTAGACAGCCTCCGATCTGAGTTTTTTATTGAAGATGCTTCAGGGGATGAATTGTTATGCGGTTCATGGGGCAGTGAATTGTTCTACGAATATCCTATTGTAAGACCGAGTAATGGTACTCAGAACACTTCAGGATGTTTTGGATATCGCAAGAGATTTTATATTACTCATGCATCTGAATCAGGTGATAATTTCTCCAATGAATATAGACCGGCTATCCACTTAGATTCTGCAATTATAGTATTGCCAGAAGGCTGGGATGTGGGAGGTGTAGGTTGGATCGATAATGCACTTATGGATCCATCTGACTATGAGTTTAGATCTGACGGAACCTTAATTATAAGGAGACCTTCTGATTTTAACGACTATGATAAACTATCCAATGTTTATAGAAACTTTTTTGTAGACCTTACAGCCGACTGTAGGGTGCCGGAAGGAAATAATACTTTTTTATACACAGCCTTTTATAAGGAGTTTGCTTACTTAACAGATGCATCTTCTCATGCACCCAAAACGATATCTGGCAATTCTGGAGGATTAAACTATACAGCACCATCTTTTTCTATAATCCCAATTGATCAGACGGCAACGGCATATGCAGATACAGTGAGTTGGAGGGTAAATGTTTGTAATAACACCAGTGATATGGATGTTGCCCATAACTGGTTGACATTAGAAAATATTGGTAACCTCATAACTGTAGACAGTGTTATGGACATAACTGGAGGTGGGGCTACATTATTAAACTCTGCAGTTTTGCCAAGTGGCGGGACTTATGTGGAATTAGGAGCTCTAAATCAAGGTGAATGTTCAGAGCTAATAATTTTTAGCAGTAGTTCATCATGTCAGCGAGATTCGCTTAACCTTTCACATGGTTGGTCGTGTGCTTCCTATCCAGCCCTATCAGAAGTTGTTTCTTGTAGCGCTCAAAATGAACTATACATACTGCCTCAGTTTGCACAGATCTCTTCGACAATCACTCCGCTTGCATCAACACCGTCAGATCCTTCTGATCCAGGTGGAGGTAACTGGGGTGCAACTCCGATAGATATGTGCACAGAATTTCCAATGGAACTAACTGTTGTCAACTCTCAGCCAGGTAATCTTTACAACATTAATATTGATATGAAGATGCCTTCGTTGGGCGCTGGTCTTGCATATGTATCCGGAAGTGCAACGATAGAAGTAGAAGGCATAGATGCACCCAATACCAGCAGGGCGATTGGACCTGCGGCGGAAGCTGCTTTGATAGCTGCAAGCTCTGCGGGCAGTCCAAACTGGATAGTTTTATTATCACAATTGGACCCTACTAATTTTCCAATAGGCACTGGCCTGTCAGGAACCACAAACTCTTCTAACAACGAATTTATACTTCGCTGGCAAATGGAAAGTACTTGTGAAATTATATCTGGAGATATATTAAGTGCGAACATTACTGGCAATGATCCATGTGGTAGTCCAGCGAATGGAAGTAGTGAACAAATACAAAGTTATCCAATAAGAATAAATGGAGCAACGCCTCCTTATTTTTCATTTTTCACATCCAGTATCAGCCCAGACAACAGCTTTGAAGGCTGCAATGACATGAAAACGATCAGTGTAGATGTTCTTATAAGTGGAGGTGCTACAAGCGCTCAAGATACAATGGAAGTAGTTTTACCAGATGGCGTGGGTTACGCAGGTGGGTTTGTCTGCAACACGCCTGGCAACTGTCCTACATTTGCAAGCTCAACTATAATTGGAGGAGAAGAAGTTTTAAAATTTAATTACCCTGCGGGAGCCACAGGAACTATCGATTTTACATTTGACATAGATACAGATAGTCGTGGAGATTGTGCACCCAATGCTAACATTCTATTTTCTAATAAGGTGATCATCGGAGGTTTGATTTGTGACGGAACTACTTGTCCTTCAAGTAGGGTGATAACCGGGAGTGATATACTACCAGTTTCACTTGAAAAACCCATCTTGTCGATTGCTTATAATAGCCTCACAGTCTATAGAGGCAATACAACCAATCTCTTTTATTATGATATGGAAATTGCAAACACAGGATTAGCAACCGAGAATAATGTTATAGCCGAATTCTATTGCTTAAACGCTGCAGGAGACGATATCATAGGAAGTGCTGTAGCAATGGATACAGTAACGACGCTAATGGCCAATGGCAGTACAAGTAATCTTGCTGGAGAGTTTAAAGCCAATTGTGATCCAGACGATGGCGTTGGGGTTCTAATTGTACCAGAATATGAGAACTGCTATTGTGATGCATTGGAGAGTATGACAGACAAATCAGCTGGGCTTTTTGAGATACCCCATGATATCTTTACATTGATCCCTCCATTTGCATGTCCTACAGCTACTACTAACCCACATATTACTTTTAAAATAAGGAGAAGTATAGACTAAGATTCTATTCTCTTTCTAATATCCGACACAAGACCCATCAGGTCTCCTTGGGTCTGTCGATCCAAAGATATACCCATCTCTAATCATGATCGTCTGAGTACTACCCATGGCGCTGCGATACTTTACACGATGTCCTTTACCTCTAAGTAAAGATTGAGTATCATGACTGATTCCTTTCTCTATATACAGTTCTTCTGGATACCACTGATGATGCATACG
>CALIHL010000230.1 GCA_938022935.1 uncultured Saprospiraceae bacterium | reverse complement strand
ATGTATTATCGTGGTATGAATGATGGGATGTTCAATAGTGGTAATTGGAATAAACCTTATGCTGATTTCTCATTTGACATGGAGGTTACTCTGCCTGAAGATGCCAACTTAGTTGTGTCTACTCATGAAGGTAGTCTGCATGTAGAAGGTATGAAAGGAGAGTTGATAGCTCTGAACCATCACGACGGTTTGAAATTAGAAAATATAGAGAACTTAAGTTATGCTTATTCGCATCATGGAGATGTAGAAGTTCAGTTTAGCGCAACACCAAGCAATGACATATCTTTTGATACTCACCACGGGGATATAAAAGTGTCTTTTCCAAGTACACCATCTGCGGCAGTGTCCTTTGATAGTCATCATGGCTCTTTTTATACAGACTTTGATTGGAAGCAACAGCCTGTACGCTTGAGCAAATCTACGTCAAAGTCAAATAGAAAAGCCAAGTATAAAGTCGGAGATAAAACGACCGTGTCAATCGGAAAGGGTCAATATAACCTCACTTTTCAAACGCATCATGGGGATATGTACCTGATGCAACATTAAAAAACCTTAATATTATATAACATGAAATCTACACTATACATAACACTATTCTTTAGCTTATTATGCGCAATTGGGTATAGCCAGTCTGGAGAACAAATATCAGTGCCACTTACTGATCCGTCCGTACCAGGTGAGCTTAAGATTTATAATCATAACGGGACAATTGAAATAATCGGTTACAACGGATCAACTGTTGAAATCGAAATCGATGCAAAAGACGGCGGCGATAAAAAAAGTAATAAACCATCGCGTAGAGGTCTAAAGCGTATACCTAATCGTTCTATGGGCGTGTCTATCTCTGAAGAAGATAACAGAGTACAGATCAGCGCATCCAACAATAACCATAAGGATTACAGAATCAAAGTGCCAAAGAACTTCTCACTACAAGTATCAACACATCACAATGGGCAGATAGATATATCTAATGTTGAAGGAACCTTAGAGCTCAACGCTCATCATGGAGGAATAGAATTAGAAAATGTAGCGGGCGCTGTGATTGCAGATACGCATCATGGTACAATCAAAGTAACCTTTACAGAAATATACGATGACTACCCAATGGCTTTTACCACTTATCATGGGGATGTGGATATATCATTTCCGGCAGGGCTCAATGCTGATCTAAAAATGAAAAGTGGAAAAGGAGATATCTATACGGACTTCGATCTTGATGTTAGTAACCCAGAAGTTGAAAAGAGTTCTAAGGGAAGTCGAAAAGAAATCAAAGTTGGTGGATGGACGCGAGGTAAAGTAGGATCGGGGGGAGCAGATATGCGCTTTGATACCTATCACGGAGATGTGATCATAAGGAAGAACTAAGTAAGAAGATGCTTAAAATAAAAGCGCGTGTCAGATAAGTTCTGATACGCGCTTTTTTATAAAGTCTATATCCTCATCAGACTAACATCTGAAGTGGATTTTCAAGATATGATTGTAATGTCTGTAGGTATGCTGCTCCAGTCGCGCCATCTACAACTCTGTGATCACATGAGAGAGTTACTTTCATAACATTGCCCACTTTGATCTCTCCGTCTACAACGATAGGTGTCTTTTGGATACCACCCACTGCCAGAATACATGATGCTGGTGGATTAATGATGGCTGTGAACTCATCTATACCAAACATACCCAAGTTAGAGATTGTAAAAGTGTTGCCTTGCATCTCTTCTGGCTTCAGTCTCTTCTCACGAGCCCTTCCGGCCATCTCTTTTATTTCAGCATTGATCACATGAAGTGGTTTCATGTCCGTATGACGAACCACCGGCACAAGTAGACCTTCTTCAACAGCTACAGCAACTCCAATATCTACGTGACCGTTGATAACGATCTTATCTCCCATCCAACTTGCGTTGACCATCGGATGCTTTCGAAGCGCTAAAGCAGACGCTTTTACGATTATGTCGTTGAATGAGATCTTATGCTCGCCTTTAGCATTGATCGCTTTTCGCGCCTCAACTGCTCTATCCATATTGATGTCTATGGTTAGATAGAAGTGTGGTGCTGTAAACTTGCTTTCACCTAATCTCTTAGCAATAGTCTTACGCATCTGCGATAGTGGGATCTCAATGGACTTTCCTGATGCCATCGCAGAATAATCTACAGAGCTCTTAGAAGCCGAAGATCCGCCAGATTTCATGGCTGTCTCAATATCTTTCTTGACTATTCTTCCTCCTTCTCCGGAGCCAGAAACAGAAGAGAGATCGAGGTTGTTCTCCTTTGCCATTGACTTGGCAAGAGGTGACGCCTTGATACGACCATCGCTTGATGAAGTGGTCTTTGTCACTTGGGCAGGCTCAGGTGCGCTCTGAGTAGCTGCTGTTTTCGTCGCTTGACTTGCTGGTTCTGTGCTTGCTGCTCCTGGAGGCGTTGCGGTATCTTCTTTTATGAGCGACTCAAACTCTTCGCCTTTATCTCCGATGACTGCTATAATACCATCTACAGGTACGGCTCCTTCATCTTTTCCAATATATAGCAAAGTACCTTCATGGAAGCTTTCCAGATCCATAGTTGCTTTGTCAGTCTCCACTTCAGCCAGGATGTCTCCCGGTGAAACTTTATCTCCTACTTTCTTTAGCCATCCAATGATATTACCTTCTTCCATTGTATCACTAAGACGGGGCATTCTTATCACTTCTGCCATGATGAACTCTTTTGTGCGAAATAAAAAAGCCAAATTACGGCAAATGTTTTACTTCATTGTAAAAAGAGTCAAAGAACTGATTTACATATTATATAAATATAAAATGTATATAGGTCTAATATTCAGCATTTAATGTAGTATGTTGCTGTGCTTGTTCTTATATACTCTAATATAATCATCGATCCGAAACATTATTTCTACTACTTTTATGTTCATAATCAATAATAAGTATGTCGTACTCCTCTAGACTCCTTGAGGATTCTGTAGAAGCTTTGAGTAATCTGCCTGGTATTGGGAAAAAATCTGCACTCAGATTGGCTTTGCACCTGATCAAGCAAGACAAAGAATCAGCTCAAAATGATTTGATCCGCCCGATTCAGACAATGGTCAATAATATCAAGTTTTGTGTGACTTGTCATAACCTATCTGATCGCGAAGAATGTACGATTTGTACTAATCGAACAATCAAAGCAGAGCAGATATGCGTTGTGGAGTCTGTCCGTGATGTGATGGCTATAGAAGAGACAGGGCAGTACAAAGGGTTATACCATGTCCTGGGTGGTGTGATCTCTCCATTGGATGGCATCGCTCCGGAAGATCTCAATGTTGATACTTTGATCCAACGTGCAGAGTCGGATCAGATTAAAGAAGTTATCATGGCAGTCAGTCCAACTATAGAAGGAGAGACGACGATCTACTACTTATCTAAAAAGCTCAATCAGTCAGATGTTAAAATTTCTCTGCTTGCAAGGGGTATTTCATTTGGTGGAGAATTAGAATATGCCGACGAATTAACCTTAGGCAGATCTATCGCGACCCGTACTCCTTATTCAATATCAGAGTTGTGATGTTTGTTGATTACAGAATAGAAAGAAAATTACGTTAGGTCATATATTATAAGAATTATAGCCGTGACCGAAATAAGGACTTCCATCATCATTGTAACTTATAACGTTGCTGGATTTATTTCTTTTTGTTTAGAAAGTATACTCAAGTCAGAGAGGGCTAAGGCAGTTGAGATTGTTGTAGTTGATAACAACTCTTCTGACGATTCTGTTGCCATAATTAGAAAAAAATATCCAGCAGTTCAGTTGGTAATTAACGATACCAATCTTGGATTCTCAAAAGCCTGCAATCAAGGTGCGGATATTGCAAAAGGATCAACACTTATATTTCTTAATCCCGATTGTATAGTTGAAGAGTCCGCAATTGGTCGCCTTGTTTCGACTACTAATCAGAAGGACGTAGGATTAGTTGGTCCAGTTTTGGTGGATGGTGCCGGACATGTCTTGCCCGAATCTGCAAGAGAGGTGCCGACAACCTTAAGTGGACTCAATAAGATATTGGGCTTGCCCTTTAATGAGTCATTTCCATATTATAGGCAACTCTCTAAAGCACAAACAATTGAAGCGCCTGTACTGTGTGGCGCTTGCATGGCTGTAAGAAGCGAGGTGTTTGAAGAGATTGGTGGATTTGATGAGCGATTCTTTATGTATGGAGAAGACGTCGATATCTCTGTTCAGAGTTTAAAGAGAGGGTATAAGAACTTGTGCCTGACGGATGTTAGAGTATTGCACTTTAAAGGAGAGAGCACTGATAAGAAGGATCTTCAGAATAATTATAATTTCTATAATGCAATCAAGCTGTATGTCGAAAAGCATAGTTTAGAAATAGTTGGTCTGTCAACAAAGATGGGTATTGGTTTGTTTGCTACTTCTTTTTCTAAGGCAAACTATGCAAGCCAAAAACTGAAAGAGTGGTCTTCGATGTTTTTAGATTTTATAATAGTTGTTCTCTGTATGTGGACTTTGCAATTTATATGGTCATATGTAAAGATCAACGATTGGTATTTTTATGGTCCAGTACAGTATATATGGCATTATATCGGCTATGGATTAGTATGGGTAATGTCGCTTTATATAAGCGGGGCTTATTTTGTTAAAAAGAGAGTAGGTAGCAAAGTCTTTAAATATGCACTATTTGGTGGCGTAGCTCTTTTGTTGATTTATGCTTTACTGCCAGAGTCTTTACGTTTTTCAAGAATGATATTGGTGTTGTCTATTCTAATTGTGCCGATATTCTTAGCGCTAAAACATGGATTGAGAAGCTATAACAAGGGAGGCTCATACTTCATGACAGGACATTCGGATGATAAGGAAAATGAAAGGTTTGTCCATTCTATTTTGTCTTCTAATAGTGAGGAGTTAGAATCTAAGCTGAATTCTGGTGACGAATTGATATTTGATTTTTCAAGTATTAAAGTTTCTGAGATGTTGGAACATATGACTAAAGAAAGAGAAGGAAGACTTACTTTTAAGTTTTGGGATAAAGAAGGTCAAAAGTTGTTTTCAAGTGCAGATCGGAGCAAGATGGGTGAAAGTTCTGACTCTATGGCTCATTATCATTTGAATCAAAGAACTTACTTATTGCAAAAAAGGATAGTAGATGTATCGATAGCTGTGTTGCTATACATTCCATTTGCAATCTTATCAAAGTTTAATATGGGGGCTTTGCATGAAGTTATAAGAGGTGACAAAACTATAGTAGGGTATGATGCTGCTCAGATAGGTGATGTTAGATTGCCACCGCTTGTGCCATCAATTATATCCTGTTGTTCTTCTGTGTCAAACCAAAAGGAAATCGATAGAGTGGCCATAGACTACGCTGCTAATTATACTATCTTCGATGATATATTTATAGTCGTCGCACGGTTTAAGCATTTGACGAAAGTCATAATGAAAGGAAAGGTAGAAGTCCATGAAGGAAGAAATTAAAAAGCTTGCTAAGAAATACTACACTCAGATAAAAGACCATCGCGAGCATCTTCATATGCATCCAGAATTGTCATTTGAAGAGCATGAAACGAGTAAATATATCCGACAAGCTTTGGAAGATATCGGCCTTTCGTTAACTGACAATCTTGGCGGTGGAACAGGAATAATTGCAGAGATTGGATCAGGAGATAGGATCATTGCACTTCGAGCAGATATTGATGCGCTGCCGATCACAGAGTCTGATGACCGTACTTATCGCTCGACTAATGAAGGCGTGATGCATGCCTGTGGCCATGATGTGCATACTTCTTGTTTGCTGGGTGTTGCCTCTATACTCAAGGAAAAAGAGCATGAACTTAATGTACGATATAGGTTGATATTCCAACCTGGTGAAGAAAAGCTGCCAGGTGGCGCATCATTGATGATAAAAGACGGAGTGCTCAAGGATGTCTCTATGATCATAGGGCAACATGTACATCCTGACTTGACTGTAGGACAGATAGGGTTTGGATCTGGGTTCTTTATGGCGTCTTGCGACGAACTTTACCTTACGATTAAGGGGAAAGGAGGTCATGCTGCGATGCCAGAGAAAGTGATCGATCCTATATTGATCAGTGCTGAGCTCATTCAGTCTCTGCAGTCTATCATCAGCAGAAGATCTAATCCAAATACTCCATCAGTATTGAGCATCGGTAAGATTAACTCTCAAGGTGGAGCGACTAATGTCATCCCTGAAGCAGTCATGCTGGAGGGGACATTTAGAACTTACGACGAAGAGTGGCGCAAAGAGGCTCATGAGCTAATAAAAACGATGGCGGAATCCATATGTAGTGCACATGGTGCAACTGTAGAAGTCAATATCGTGAGAGGATATCCGGCTTTATATAACAACCCAAATCTCACCACTAAGGTACAGTCTGGTATATCTGAGTATGTCGGAGATGAAGAGACGATAGAGTTAGCGCCTCGTATGACAGCTGAAGACTTCTCATACTATAGTCATGAGGTGCCGGCATGTTTTTATCGGCTTGGAACAGCTTCAGTAGATGGAAGCAATAGGAGTGCTGTGCATACGCCTACCTTTGACATAGATCACTCTGCGCTTGAGATAGGAGCTGGACTGATGGCTTACTTGGCACTTGAGCTGCCTAAAACGCTCGTTTGATTGAGCGTCATATAGTACTTGAAGTCTATATTTTCATGATCCTATCAATCTTTGTGTAAACAAAGGAATATCTTTTCAAACTTTTAACAAACAGTCAATTACAAATTACGAATATTTGTAATATATTTGTCATTCTAAGACTTTTCGCCCATATCCTAGGCGGATATTAAGTCACAAAGATCATCTCTAAAACAGTATTGATATCTGGATCTCGTATCCAGGATTGGTGAGGTAATGACTAGAATTGATGACTTTGTTATATTGTGCATACTATTTTAAAGAGGTAAAGGCTCTGCTATTACTCGTTGTAATGGCTGGTATGTTCTTTTCTTTCTCCTCAATAGATATAACAAGCGAAAGCGCTGCAGACCTTGCTGGCTACTCAGCAATAGAGTCTTATATGATGCAATCTAATTGGGTATGTGATTGCAAACAACGAGTTCCTATCTCGATAAGTGGAAATACTGCAGTACTGACAAATTATCAAGTAAAGTTGGATGTCCCTTTATTGACTGATATTTCGAGTGACTTCTCTAATATCCTTTTTACTTCTTCAGATCAAACAACAACGATTGATCATTGGACGCAGACTTATAATACTTCAAATGGTTCTGTATGGGTAGAGATACCTTCGATACCAGTAGGAGGAACTACGATCTATATGTACTATGGAGGATGCGGATCAGGAGGCAACCCTGACAATGTTTTTGATTATTTTAATGATTTTGACTCAGCAGCCGGCATAACACAGATTGGTTCAGGAAGTATTGTCTCGGCTATGTATGGCGGAGAGAGTGTCATTCGAAAAGAAATCAATTGTGATCCAAATGGTGGATATATTGACTTGGGATTCAATTTTGATGATTATCAATTAATTACTAGAGAAGTACGGCCGGATGATTCTGTAACAGGTTGTGCACAAGATAGATATGGCGTTGAGAACAGCTCTTTCAATGGTTATGGTATCAGACGTAATGGAGATACCGGAGCTGATTTTGGAGTTGAAAGAAGGGCAGGAGGAGTAGGAGGTGGTGCTTCATTGACTGGTATCTCACCTGCAATACCTTTAGACACATTTGTTATAACTGAACTGACTCGATGTACAGATAATAATTTAAATGGAGGTGAAATATTTGACAGTCAAGGCAATTCTTTAGGTTCAGTTACCAGTAGCTTAGCAGGTAATGACTACTCGGACTTCGATCGGATAGCTATTAGAGGTGGACGTGATTATTATGTTGATTATATGGCTTTAGCCAAATATTCATGTGACCACCCTAAGGCCTTATTTGGCGTTTCAGAGTTGGATGGCCCTAAAGCTGTTTGTATGGATATTACAGTTTATCTCGATGATACAGGCAATGTCGAGATCGACTCTAATGCCGTTGATGGAGGCTCGATGGATAATTGTGATGCGATGCTTGACTTTTCTATAACCCAAACAGAGTTTGATTGTGGAGATATAGGCACTACTACAGTTCTTATGGTTGTCATTGATGATCATGGCAACAAAGATGAGTGCAAAGCTGTAGTGGCGGTATTAGATACGATTTCTCCTGTTTTACTTTGTCCAGCAGATACAACGGTCTTTACAGATCCAGGAGCTTGTTCTGCATCTGGGGTTAGGCTTACAAAGCCAAGTGTAACTGATAACTGTGACTCTTTCCAACTTGGAAATGACGCTCCTACAACATTCCCTATTGGAAATACTACTGTTACTTGGAAGGCAGAAGATAAGTTTGGTAATATATCGACATGCGAACAAATTGTAACTGTTGCAGATACGATAGCTCCGACTATCATGTGTCCAGATACGGTCTCTGTAGCAGCTGGGCCGACTTGTATGGCAATAGGAGTTTCCTTAGGTGCTGTCGTTATAGACGACAACTGTGGTGTCATGAGCACTACGAATGATGCTCCTGCTAGTTATCCATTAGGCGAGACTACAGTTACTTGGACAGTAACTGACATTTATGGAAATATGTCTACTTGCGAAACCATTGTAAAAGTAACGGACAATGATCCACCAGAGATCACTTGTGGTGCTGATATAACAGTATCTGCTGATTCATCTTGTGAAGCGTCATCAGTGATCGTTTCCGACCCGACGTCGACTGACAATTGTGAGAAGACAACTTTGACCAATGATGCACCTAGTGTTTTTCTAATAGGTACAACAACAATAACCTGGAAGATAACCGATGAGGCCGGCTTGATGGCTACCTGTGCGCAAGACATAATTGTAATTGACGATCAAGATCCAATTATAACTTGTCCAGACTCGGTAATTATAAATTCTGATATTGGTATGTGTTTGGCCGCTACCGTAAATTTAGGTGCACCCATTACATCTGACAATTGTGGGATCGCCTCTGTGACTAATGATGCACCTACTACATTTGCTGTAGGCGTCACGGATGTCACTTGGACGATAACTGATGACTCGGGTAACACAACAACCTGTATCCAAGCTGTAGTGGTAGAGGATAATGAAGATCCTACCATTTCCTGTCCAGCGGATGTGATAGTTTCCAATGAAGCGGGAGTCTGTTCTGCATCTGTAGTATTGCTTGGGATACCAACATTTGGTGATAATTGTCCAGGTGCTACCATAAGTCATGACGCACCGAGTGTATATCCATTAGGTGAAACTATGGTTACTTGGATTGTCACTGACTCTTCCGGAAATGAAGCAACCTGTCAACAAAAAGTAACTGTCAACGATACAGAACTTCCAATTATAACCTGCCCAGACACAATCGTTGTTGGTACTGATTTTAATCAGTGCACAGCTTCTAATTTTACATTGGGAACTCCATTGGTAAGTGACAACTGTGGCGTAGATACTTTCTACAATGGCGCTCCAATGACATTGGATACTGGATTTGCAACAATCACTTGGACCGTAGAAGATATAAATGGAAATATAAATACTTGCGAACAAGTTGTACATATCGTTGATGTACAAGGTCCTACAATAACGTGTCCTGCTGATGTTTCAGTAAATACTGATCCAGGTACTTGTGAAGCTACAAATGTTGTACTTGGAAGTCCTGTCACTAGTGATAACTGTGAAGTGGCAACAGTAACATCTGACGCTCCAGATACTTTTATGGTTGGGACTACAATTGTTTTATGGACAGTAACGGACGTCGAAGGACAAAGCTCAGAATGTGAACAAACGGTTACAGTAAAAGATAATGAAAAACCAGTGATCCCAACTGCACCTGTGAATGTCACAGGGCAGTGTTTGAGCGATGTGCCAGAAGTAATGGACTTGACAGCGGATGACAATTGTGATGGTGATATCACAGTAAGTCCGACGGATGTAATGACAGCAGGAAGTTGCGCTAGCGAATTTACAATTGAAAGGAAATGGTTGTTTGAAGATGTCTGTGGTAATAAAGATAGTATTGTACAAACGATTACAATAAATGATACAACGATCCCAGTTGCTCCGCCCACTCCTGCAGATTTTGTAGGCCAATGTGCAGATGATGTTCCGGAACCAATAGATTTGACAGCATTAGACAATTGCGATGGCGATATCACAGTGAGTCCAACAGAAGTGACTACACCTGGTAGTTGTGCAAATTCATTTACGACAGTACGGACGTGGACATTTACAGATGTATGTGGCAATGTAGATAGTGTCCAGCAGACGATTACAATAAATGATACAACGATACCAGCTGTGCCGACACCACCTGCAGATGTAGTGGGTCAGTGTGCAAGCAATGTTCCAGCAGCAGTAGACTTGACAGCTGTAGATAATTGCGATGGCGATATAACAGTGAGTCCAACAGAAGTGACTACACCGGGTAGTTGTGCAAATTCATTTACGACAGTGCGTACGTGGACATTTACAGATGGCTGTGGCAATGTAGATAGTGTTAAGCAGACAATTACAATAAATGATACGACGGTACCAGTTGTGCCGACACCACCAGCGGATGTAGTGGGTCAATGTGCAAGTGAAGTGCCCGCAGCCGTTGATTTGACAGCAGTAGATAATTGCGATGGTGATATCACAGTGAGTCCGACAGAAGTAACGACATCTGGTAGTTGTGCAAATTCATTTACGACAGTACGGACGTGGACGTTTACAGATGCGTGTGGTAATGTAGATAGTGTCCAGCAGACAATTACAATAAATGATACAGCGGTACCAGTTGTACCAAGTCCACCTGCAGATGTAGTGGGTCAGTGCACAAGTGATGTTCCGGCAGCAGTAGACTTGACAGCAGTAGATAATTGTGATGGAGATATAACAGTGAGTCCGACAGAAGTGACTACGACTGGTAGTTGTTCAAATTCATTTACGACAGTGCGTACATGGACGTTTACAGATGAGTGTGGCAATGTAGATAGTGTTAAGCAGACGATTACAATAAATGATACAACGGTACCAGTTGTGCCAACACCACCTGCAGACGTAGTGGGTCAGTGTGCAAGTGTTGTTCCGGTGGCCGTTGATTTGACAGCAGTAGATAATTGCGATGGCGATATAACAGTGAG
>CALIHL010000229.1 GCA_938022935.1 uncultured Saprospiraceae bacterium | reverse complement strand
AGTTTGTTACTCGTCAAGTTGCCAGTAAAGTAGACGTCAACAAATCCATCATTATTGACATCTCCGATGCCAACTCCTCCTCCATTGTAATAGTTACGATATTTATAAATATTGAATGACTGATCAAACTTTAAGCTGTTAGAAAAATCAACACCACTTTTAGTGCTGTCCAATTTTGAAAATTGAACAAGTGAAAAAGACTCTGGTTCCTTACAAGAAAAAAACAGAAGAAGCCCAAGAGCCATAATGTATGGAAAATAGTTTTTCATGAAGCCTTCTTTGTTAAGATGCCATCGTCGTTCGTAAGATCTGTAAACAACACCTCTACCCTTTCATCTTTTGTATAGTATAGCACTATTCTCCTATTACCAGACACATGGGCATATGCCTTTCCTGTACCTGGAGAAGGTACAGACATAAATCCTTCTCCAAACCAAGTCTCCAAGAAACCTTTAAAGTCCTCTATAAGTGACTCGGCAAACATTTCTCTATTCCATGGTGCCCAAGCTGAGTAGTGCGCATATCCAGTCATTGACTGTAGTTTTTCGTCTTTGAATATTGGATAAAACTCAAAAGCACCCTTATGCTTTAATTTATCAAGCTTATAATGGACCGTTGCGTTGTTTCCTCCTTCCATTATTAGCCCTTCTTTATTGAGCTCCCAACATCTTTTATAGAAATCTTCGGAGGACATACCAAAGTACATCCCTAAAAATAGGCTGTCTTGTCTGACGCCTGAAGACAACTCTCTATCAACAATGGTTTGGTATTCTGATTTGGGTTTACATTCTATAAACAGAACGCCCAATAACAATACTGCTACTATGGGGTTAATTTGCCCTTTCATATATCTCTGGATGATTATTATTTTTTGCAAAAATATATTTAGTCTTCTTATGGTCTCTTAATATTTCAATCTGACGAATCTCTCCCTTTTCAAAAAGTCCGGACTCTTGTATAGACATCGAAGTGAAACCTCTTTGTTCATCACCAAGAAGGATCAGTCCATAACTTCCATCGTTGATACCTAACTCCGGTTTTTGTCTGTATTGGTTACCGCCTATTATAAGATCTTGATGACCATCACCATTAACATCGTCGGCTGCTATAGCATGAACTGATGAAAGCTGTGCTTCCACCGGTAGTAGCTTTTGCTCAAATGTGCCGTCTCCATTGTTCCATAACACCATCGAGCCCAACTCTATAACAGAGTTGGGGATACTGTTCTGAAGTTGGTCTTCATCAAATATGTCTTCTATCCTCTGTAGCGCAAAGCTTTTATAATCTGGATACTTCTTATTAAGATACGGTACCTTTTTTAGAAGATCTGCTCGCTGGACCATTGGGAAAGAACCATACACATCGCTTTGAACAAAGATTTGCTCCATTCTTCCATTGCGATCAAAGTCATTGATATATAAAGTAAGAGGATAATCTTGGCTTGCTTTTAAGCGAGTATTTAATCCCACATTACCAACGACTATATCCTCATACCCATTGCCATCGAGATCTTTTACTAGGACAGATTGGTATAAGCCAGTAAGACTATCCAGTTGATCTACATTCTTCTTGAGATAGGATTTATTATCATTCTCAAACAAAGTGACGCCCATCCACTCTCCAACTGCTATTATATCTTGATCTCCATCATTATCAATATCGACCAATGATAAATCTGACACCATACCTATGTCTTTAAAGTCTGGCGCTTTCGTCTTTGATACATCCGTAAATGTGCCTTGGCCGTCATTAGATAGAAGATAAGTTGATGAAGGTATACCATAAGCCATGGGTCTTATATATGCGCTCACTATCAAGTCCTGATCCCCATCATTATCATAGTCGACATCAACGACAGAAGACGTATTCTCAAAGTTAAAGGTTGGGAGTATCTGTTTTGACTTTGCAAATGAAGAACCTCCTTTGTTAAAATATAGATGATCTGCAAGGTTGAAACTATTAGCACCAAACTCTGAACTCCCATTGACAATATATAGGTCAGTATACCTATCGCCGTTCGCATCAAAGAAGATACAGCCCACTTCTTCGTTTAAGCTGGACTCATTATTATTGGAGATCACCACCTCTTTAAAACCACCGTCTCTTTTCTGTATGAATAAGCTTCCCTTTTGACCAGACGCGCCTCCAATATAGAAGTCTGATAATCCATCATTATTGATGTCCGCAGAACAGCAAGCAGGTCCAAGATTGCTATGCATTTGCAAAAGCAAAGGCTCTCGGTCAAAATCAGAATAATCATTTTCAATATGAGTGAATACAGGATCAAAAGAGCTTGACTTGGCAAGTAATGAGCCACCAGCAATTGTACTAAATGAACTATCGTTTTTATCTGTACCCTTAAAGAAAATATGAAGTCTATCGATTTCTACATCATGATATATTCTCTTTGAAAGATCCGGCCAATAAACAATTATGGAATCAACGTGATCATGATTCCCAATACCAAAGTGCACTCTATTATCCACAGTTGACATAAAGCCTCTTGCAGGGTTAACTTCTATAGACTGTACTTCATCATTGATATATAAATTGACCCTTGCTCCTATTGCATTCCTATTATGACTGCTTGTGTCTTTCAACAATATCTGAACGTAGCGTTGATCACTAGCGCTGTTGTTTCTATAAATAAATGGTTGACTATTTATATTGTTGACCACCAAATCAAGATCTCCATCATTGTCCAAGTCTCCATAAGCTGATCCATTACTAAATGAAGGATCATCAAACCCCCAATCTTTTGTTTTATCTATAAACCTAAGGTCACTGTTATTTTCAAATGCAAAATTACTCAGTGCTTCGCTCGGTATCATATCCACCAACTTATCAAGCCCCCCTTTCTCTTTATCAAAGAGGATCTGTCTTACTTGATTAGGGTTAGAATAAAAGTTGATATAGTCTTGATCTAAAAGGTCTTTATAGATGCCATTGGCTACGAAGAGATCTTTCCAGCCATCATTGTTCATATCAAAAATAAGAGCGCCCCAACTCCAATCAGTAGCCTCAACTCCAGCCATACGTCCTATCTCTCTAAAGTGACCTTCACCTGTATTTAATTGAAGAACATTTCGTGCAAACTGTTTATGATATCCTGCTTCTACTCCAGCGCTATATTTATTCCAATCTTCAAAAAGTGATTTTGTCTTTTGTCTTTCTTGATTTCTTGGTAACATTTCCGTTACAAAGATATCAGTATGTCCATCATTGTTTATGTCCGCCATATCAGCACCCATAGAGCCCATACTTAGCTCTCTTATTTGTTCATCAACATTTTCTACAAAGGTGCCATCTTGATTATTAATATAGAGGTAGTCTTTTTCAAAAAAATCGTTGCTCACATAGATATCTGGCCAGCCATCATTATTGACATCTCCAAAAGTTACACCCAAACCAAAGCCTATTGAACTTCCATATATGCCCGCCGACTCGCTAACATCTTCAAACATTTTTGAAGAACTCGAGTTACCATTATGCACCAGATTGTTTCTAAACAACTTGTTGCCGCCGAGTGTGTCTCGAATCAACCTTTGATCTGGCCTAAGATCATAGTTCCCTATACTTCTGAATGAATTATTGAGTAGGTAGCAATCTAAGTCTCCATCGAGATCATAATCTAAAAAGGCCGCATGAGTCGACAACCCAAGATCATCTAAACCGTACATTTCAGATTCTTCCTTGAAAGTCACAAGATCAATACCGTCATAAGATTTTGATACACCTTGATTTATAAAAAGCTCATTGTGTCTATTCTCTCCTTGGCTATCTCCGCTTTTGCAAATATAAACATCAAGCCAACCATCACCATTTATATCGACGATGCTGACTCCTGTAGACCAGACATTTGCAGAAGCGACACCCGCTTCATCTGTTATATCAAGAAATGAAAAGGATCCTTTATTGAGATACAACTTGTTATCAACTTGATTGCCACAGAAAAAGAGATCTGTAAGGCCATCGTTATTAAAGTCACCTAAGCCTACACCTGCACCGTTATAGAAGTTTCTAAAAGTGTATATGTTAAACTCTTCCGTGTACTCGAGTTCGTTGGCAAAGTCTACTCCTGCAGTTGCTAAGTCAATCTTTTCAAACAAAAGATTACTACCAGTTACACTTGCAGTATCGGAGCAACTGACAACAAGGATCATCAAAGCGATCCAATATGAGGTGGTTTTGATCAAGTGCTTCATAGAGATAAAAAAGCCCGCACTACTAAGTAATGCGGGCTTTTATTCTTTTACTAACTATGTATTAATAACATGGGTTTTGAACCAAGTTAGGGTTAGCATCTGTCTGACTCTTTGGAATCGGGAACAAGTTCTTACACTCTGGTTGAACATCCTTACCAAACCATGAAGCCGTTGCAAACTGACCAAATCTGATCAAGTCAGTTCTTCTCTGAAGTTCTGAGAACATCTCTCTTCCTCTTTCAGCAAGAAGGTTTTCAGCTGACAACTCTGCAAATGGCTCAACTCCTGCTCTTGTTCTAATCTGATTAACAAGTGCCAATGCTTCTCCACTTCCTGGATCCATTCTCCAAAGAGCTTCTGCTTTCATCAAGATAAAATCAGAATATCTAAAGATTGGCATATCATTATTCATGTTAGGCTGGCCACCGATCTGAAATTCAAACTTTGAATTTCTAGCCCCAGCTTCTCTCCATGCTTCTGGAAACAACTCATTGATCTCAGCTCTAAGCGTAAAAGGAACACCATCTGGATCTATACCACTTGCTGTAGTACCATCATCTTGAAGTCTAACTTTTCCACTTACGTCCCATTGTGGACCAACAAGGAAGTTACCTCTTACTGGTGATGGGCCTTCTTCTGTGTTCGCTTGACCTTTTCTCAAATCTGTATCCTCATATGAATTGTAAAACTCTTCAAGTGTACACCAACCATTCCATGGCTGAGCCGCCAAGTTATATGACTGCTGATTCAAGTAACTTAATGTCTGCATCACGATGTTGTTACCACCTGCGAATACTGCATCATAAGGGATTGCTAATATAAACTCTGAAGAACCTGAGTTCTCTACATTAAAGTTTGCGAAGTAATCGTTTTCTAAGTTGTAGTTACCTGAGTTAATAATTGCATCACATGCTGCAGCAGCTTTTGACCACTGAGGAGTACCACTATACACTTCGGCATTGAGATAAAGCTTAGCTAAAGCCGCTTGAACCACCATCTGATTCACTCTACCATAAGTACTACCATCAACATTGGAGGTAACATTAGGAAGTGCTGCTTGTAGTTCCGACTCAACAAAAGCATAAACTTCTGATCTTGAGTTAGTCGGTGGCGCTGGATCTGCGTCTGCGAAAGAAGTTACAACAGGCACATTACCAAATGTATCTAACAACCAAAGGTAGTAGATCGCTCTAAGTGCCTTTAACTCACCTATAAATGGATCTGTCAATGGATTTTGAAGTTCTTCAAATTGGAAGATTAATCTGTTAGTTGCACTAACTCCTCCAAACAGGAAGTTCCAAGTTGTACCAACTGTTGGATCTTCTGCCGTCCAAAGTTGTTGGTGTAATCTTACCCAGTGACCCCCGTCACCCCAGTCTGGACCTCTTGTAGGCACCACCATCTCATCAGATGATACTTCTTGAGCAGCCCAAAGACTAGTTGTCCCCATATAACCATAAAGAGATGTGTATGCTGCACCCAGTGCAGATATAAATTCTGCTTCTGTTTGGAAAAAGTTATCAGCAGTTACCTCACTGAATACCTCTTCTTCCAGATTTGTACATGCAGGCATAAATGCTACTAAGCATACAGCCAACATGGACAACTTGAGAGAAAATTTTAATTTTTTCATTTTATAATTTATTTATCTGCGATAATTATAATCCTATGTTAACACCAAAAGTGAAGGTTCTTGAAGAGAAATACTCGTTTCTTCTATCAATACCTGGAGCTAATGCTCTAAAGCTACTGCTTTTGTCGTCCAGACGTGGTTCTGGTGAAACACCAGAGTATCCAGTTATAGTCAACAAGTTTTGTCCCGTTAAGAACAATCTAACCTTACTCATACCTGAAGGCAAGTTGCCAGCATCCAAAGTATAACCTACAGTTAGGTTATCTAGTTTAAGGAAACTTGCATTTTCTACGTGTCTGCTTGAGAACTGAGGCTGATCCACAAGATTAGGGATGTCTCCTGATGTTCTTAAGATATTATATGCACTGATCTGTCCTGGTGCTTCGTAGAATGCTCTAAATGTATTGATCAAGTCATGACCAAGTACACCTCTGAAGAATACATTCAAATCAAGATTACCTAAGTTTAATGAGTTACCAAGACCAAGTGTCCATGCTGGAAATCCATTTCCTATAACAGCTCTATCACTGATATCATCCTGTACACCGTCACCATCTACATCTTGGAAGTTCCAAGTACCATCGTCATTAACCGGTTTATCTTCATTGATCACAAGTCCCCATAATTGACCAAGATCAGCGTTCTCTTGTAGTCTTACCAGCGGCGTACCATTTTGTCCTGGAGATCCAAGGTTGGCACCATCGATAAATCCACCAATACTTACACCTCTTGCTTCATCAGAAAGTGAAATCAGCTTAGGTGTTATTTGCCTTGCCGCAGAAAAAGAAACTGTCCATGATTTATCAGCACCTAAGCCTATGTTGTAATTAAGAGCAAGCTCGACACCACTGTTTTCTAACTCTGCAACGTTGAAATTTGTCTGGTTAAACAAGTTTGGTGGCTGAGGAACATTGAACAAGAAGATACCATCATCCGTCTTAGATCTATATATGTCTAATGAACCTGTCAACTTATAATCCATTACTGCAAAGTCAATACCGAAGTTTAAATCAGTCTTTCTTTCCCACTTAAGATCTGGGTTTGGATTTGATACTGGACCAAAGCTTGGTACGAACTCCCCATTGAAGAAAAAGTTACCTGTTGGGCCAAATCTCTGCAATGCAAGAAGACTCTGTCCAACGTTTTGTCCCGTTTGTCCATAACCAATTCTAACTTTCAATTGATCAAAGCCTGAAAGGCCTGCTACTTTTACAAGGTCAGCTCCAGCACTTACCGCTGGGAAAAGGCCCCATTTATTTTCATCTCCAAATCTTGATGAACCATCTCTACGTAAACTTGCAGTTACGAAGAACTTATCATCAAAATTCAAGTTTGCTCTACCAAAGAATGAAATTAGCTTGTTTGTGTTTTTATAAGAAAACACACTACCAAGACCATTGTTAAAATCTGATGCTGCACCGAGGTTGTTAAACTGAAATGCATCAGTTAAGAACCTACCACCTGTTGCTCCGAAACCTGAAAATTCAAAATCTTGGTATTCGTAACCAGCTAAGAATGATAATTCTGTATTGCCAGATAGCTCTGTATTATATCTAGCCTCAAGTCTGAAAAGTTGATCCTGAGACTCATCGTCTCTTTTTGTTGCTTGACCGCCTGCGTTTTCACCTGTTAAGAAACTGTTCTGATCCCAAAATTCGCTAAAGACAGCATTACTTCTTTGAGAAGAGTATAAGACACCAACACTAAATGCATCGGTAAAATCATAGTCTCCTCTGATATTCGTAGCTAACGTTTTTGTATTTCTCTCTCTGACGTTTTGCTCAATTATAGCAACTGGATTATAGTAGTCAAATAGAACTTGCTGGTAGTAACCATCCCATCTTGAAAATGATGCATTGTTTTCATCCCTAACAAAAGGAGTGGTCGGGTTAAAGATCGTAGCATATCTAAAAGCCTCATCAAAACCTAATCCTGCATCTTCAGTTGTAGAAGAGATATTTGCTGTGATTTTAAGTCTATCGTTAAGAGCCTTTTGAGTCACATTGGCTCTTAAGTTAAATCTGTCAAAACCAGTCGTCTTAGCTATACCTTGAACATCTCTAAAGTTACCAGACACTCTATATGTTGTACTAGAAGTACCTCCGCTCAGTGAAAGGTTATGAGTATGAGATTGTCCAGTCTGAGTTAACTCGTCAAACCAGTTGATATCTCCACCAAGATCTGTACCACCACCGAAAGCAACGTACTCGTCTGCAGAAAGAACATCAGGTGCTCTGTCCAAGACGTCCATACTCAGTTGACCAGTATACTCCACTTTAGTTTGTCCAGGTACACCTCTCTTTGTTGTTACCAAGATAACACCAGCAGCACCTCTTGTACCATATATCGCAGCAGCCGATCCATCTTTAAGAACATCAATAGATGCGATATCCTGAGGTTCGATACTGTTAAGATCACCTCCAAGAACACCATCAATTACTACAAGTGGCTCTGTACTTGCACCTGTAGAACTTAATCCTCTTAATCTGATACTAAAATCTCCGTTTGGATTAGAACCAGGACGAGCGATAACAAGGCCTGCTACCTTACCTTGAAGTAATTGTGAGACGTCATTCACATTACCCTTATTAAAGTCTTCTGCCTTAACTGAAGTAATAGAACTTGTAACCTCTCTAGTTTTCTGTGTTCCGTAACCTGTTACGACAACTTCATCAAGTAACTCACCAGCGGCAAGAGCGATGTCAATTGTTGATTGGTTACCGACCACCATTTCTTGATCAGTAAAACCTGTGTAAGAAAACAACAATGTTGCTCCATCTGACACAGTTAATGAATAAGATCCATCAATATCTGTGATGGTTCCGTTTGATGTACCCTTTTCCAGGATGTTGGCACCGATGAGTGCCTCTCCCTCAGCGTCTGTCACGACACCAGAAACAGTTCTCTGGGCGTTCAACTGTGCAGCAGATAGTAAAACTGTAGCACAGGCAAGAAGAGCCAGAGTAAATAGTTTTTTCATACGACTTATTTGTTGTTGATAGAATAATCTTTCAGCTAAACATCGACATGCCTAGCGATCCCAACAAACTTAGCCATTTAGAATGGACTGCTAAGAATATTAATGCGGAAAAAATGCTCAAAATCATTTACTTAATCGTTTACGGTATCGTTTAAGTTAATAACTTGGCTCGTCAATTTACATATGAGAACGACCATAAAGGATATCGCCAATTACCTGAATGTTTCTACCACTACGGTATCACGAGCACTTAATGACAAACAGGATATCAGTAATCAGATGCGGCAGAAAGTACTGGAAGTAGCAAAACTACTGGACTATAAGCCAAATACCATAGCCATCTCATTGCGTAAAAAGACGACCAAAAAACTCATAGGGGTGGTCATGCCAAGTGTCAATCATTACTTCTTCTCAACTATATTAAGAGGGATCACAACATCAACGTATGGGGATGATTATATGATTATCATAGGTGAGTCTAATCAAGATGTACAGCGAGAGAAAGAGATTATCAACCAGTTTGATGATCATTATGTAGCTGGTGTAATCATAGTCCCGACTAGAAACAAAGGGTCAAAGGATAATGTCGAAATGATAAGACAAAGACAATCTCCTTTGATTTTGATCGATCGGACATTTGAAGACTACAATGGATCCTACATCCAGCACGATGATTTTAAAGGAGCATATGATGCTACAAGTCACTTAATCAGAAGAGGTAAAAGAGAAATAGCTATGCTCAAAGGTGGTCAAGACTGCTCGCTCTCACAAAGTAGATTTGAAGGTTTTCGGACCGCTCTAAAAGACAACAATTTGGTCCACAATCCCGCTCGTGTTATTTCATGTACTAATGCTAATAAAGATGAAGGCTATGCAGCGGCAAAAACACTGTTTTCTAATGGTACCAAGCCGGATGCCATCTTTTGCATCACTGATCAACTAGCTGCGGGCGCTTTAAGATATGCCCAAGAGCATGATATATCCGTGCCTAAACAACTAGCGCTTGTCGGGTATAGTAATTCAGAGATCTCACAAAGCGTAACACCTAAGCTCACAACCGTAAGCCAAAATGGCTTCGAAATGGGCAGGCTCGCAAAAGAGTTTCTCGTTGAGATGTGTCATCATCCTGAAGTCATCCGCCAAAAGGTATTCTCCTCAGAGTTGATACAAAGAGAATCTTCCTAACTAATATAGACCTTAAATTCTACTTCCACATAGAAGCATCCAATCCAGGGATTACCTTCAGTGCGTTTTTATAATAAAGCTTTTCTAAAACCTCATTACTTAGATCCAAGCCATACATTTTCCAAAAGGCATGATATCTTTTATAGTATGGAAAGTACTCATCATCAGTTTCAAGAACTCTAAAGTATGTTGGGTACTCTTCTGGGCGGTAACTGTCTTTTCCAAACATGACCCTATCCTGATACTTGGTTAGGAACTTCTTAGCCATCCTTGGTTGTCTTCCTAACTCCGCTATAACCGCCCCAATCTCAACATACATATTAGGGATGTCGTCCAGCAATTGAGAAAGCTTACCAAGATCATTGGGGTACCAACCCATATGGGCGTTTATAAAAGTAGTATTACTGTGTTTTCTAAATATCTCATGCTGCTCGGCGATGATCGTCTCCCAAGAAGCTGGATTGTCTGCATCTCTTTTACGACCTGGTCTTAGTTTTAATTCTAACCAACGCTCGTTGAGACTATCATGTGGCGCCCAGAAAGACTTAGGATCTGCACTATGTATCAAAACGGGTATACCCAGCTCGCCACACTTTTCCCATACCGGAGCGATACGTGGATCATTGATCTTAACGCGATTACCATCGCTGTCTTTATTGGTCATACCCTGACTCTTGTAAATCTTTAGTCCTCTTGCGCCTATACTATGATCATATTCTAATTGTTGAACCGTACTTTCAGTCCAGTCTGGATCATTGATACTTTGTATGTTGATATTTGTAAAGTTGATGATCCGATCGGCATGGCCATACTTGTGGATGTTGTCCATCATCAATTTTAATCGTTCACCTCCTCTTCCACTTAGATTGACAACCACTTGCATGTTGAGTTCATCCATCTCCGCTATCAACTCATCTAAGTTTTTTTCTGCAAGACCCCAGTGGTGACTATGCACATCTACAAAAGGAAACTTAGCTCTAACCGTAGGGTGCTCTGGCACCACCAAAGTAGATGGCGGATCGTATGCCTCGAAGTCAACTGTAATATCTAATGGTTCTCGTCTCTGAGCACTAAGTAGCTCAACACACATAAGAAAAATTATAATTAGGTAAGGACCAAATCTTTTCATTGTCAATATTTTATAATTACAATTAGCAAATTTTATTTATGATAGTCAAAAGTAAGACCAGCATTGTTAACTAATCTATCTAAGTAAGTATCTCCCATAGCTGTAGACGGAGTGAGCATGCCTGCAACATCTGGGCATTGATCTCTATCTTTGGCAAGACAGACTGCCGCCTCTCCAAGCATCTTAGATGTAGAGCCATAGCCAGGGTCTTTATCTCCAGTTACTTTACCCTGAACCAATGTGCCATCGGGCATCGTGGCAAAAAGCTTCAGATTATAAAAGCCATTCTCACGCTCTTGTTTGTTCGGCCCTTCTCCTGGACCTGGCAAAACTTTATCTGTTACTTTTTTTAATAACGATCCAGGCTTACCTGCCATCATAATCCCCATCGCACCAGCTGTCACCAAGCCTTTGGCTCGACCAGAAAAGCCACCTCCAGTCATCATCGCCTCGTCATATTTGAAAGATGGACCATATGGATAGCCTGATAAGGCGTGACTCCTTCTTACCACCTTAGTATTGATACCTGCCATGATAAATGGTGCAAGCCAAGACTTAGATTCCTTCTCATAAACAACCTTAGCAAGATCAGGCTTATCCTCACCACGCTTTCCATCATTCGGATTGAGACCGTATGGGTCGAATAGTGTTTTATATATAGATCTGTCCTTGGCTGCTTCTTCCATGACATAACTCAGGCTTGCATAGGTGCCTCCACTCATGCCGCCCTTCATTGCTTTCACTCTCATCTTTATATGCTCAGCATAAGCACCCTTATCCTTGTTGATCTCTCTTTGCAGAAAGTAAACACCCATATCCGATGGAACAGAATCAAAGCCACAAGTATGGACGATTCTTGTGCCACTGGCCTTTGCTTGATCGTGGTGTTGGTCGATCATCTTGCGCATCCACTGGACCTCTCCTGTTAGATCACAGTAGTCAGTTTTATGCGCAATACATGATGTGACCAGCTTAGAGCCGTACTTGGCATATGGACCAACGGTAGTACATATGACCTTCGCTCTACTGGTCATAGCATCGAGCGAAGCACTATCCATACTATCAGCAATGATGATAGGGATGCGATCACCTGAGATCGAGCTTCTTACTTCTTCGAGTTTTTGTTGGTTACGGCCCGCCATGGCCCATTTGAGATCTTCGTCATCATATTTTGATATCAGATACTCTGCAACCAGTCTTCCTGTAAATCCTGATGCGCCCCATATGATTACATCAAATTCTCGCTCCTTTGCCATGACAGTCTTTTTGTAAAAGTATGGAAACTTTAGCCGAGCGCTTTACTAATTAATGGCAACACTGCGATGATCGTTCAGCAGACAAATTATAGAGAATAGAAGTACTGAAGCTACTCTAATTACTAAGGCCAGATCTGGCGAGCGCTATTGATACCATTTTGGTAATCTGTACATGGATCAGGGTTGTTAGTCCTAAATCCGCCAAATGAACATACTGAATCACAATCTTCATTAAGGACTACTGCTATGGCGTCAAAAGCTACTCCGTTATCAAAGATGTAGTACTGTTCTCCATCTTGCTCAAACTCATAGATGAAAGTAAAGTCGCGCTCTGAGTTTTGTGTGATGAACTCGTCTTTCATTCTATCGATACAGTCAGTATTAGACTCTGTGCAAGAGACAAGTAAGAGGAGTAGTAGAATGGATGTTATGATTTTCATAGTACAACTTCTTAAGTACTATACGCTCGTCTTGCGCTCCATGTTGGGTTAAGCCACTAGATAATTTTTATCGCTTATTAACATGTTGTTGAGATGTGTGTACTTAAGCTTTGCTTCGGGGAAGACTACTAAGAACTTTTCAGAAAAGAATGCTTCAGACTTTTCCTTGTGCTCTTCTGTAAATGCTAAGGTATTAGCAATGATGACACCTCTCGGTGCAAGCGCCTTCTTCAAGTCTTCTAAAAACGATAGCTCCATACTTGCTTCTGGCATGATATCATCTATAAAGAGATCGAGACAGATCAGGTCAAACTGCTCTTCATTTGTCTTTACAAAAACCAATGCATCTCCAACCCGAGTATCAATAGGAGACTTGATCTTTGGATAACCATACAAAGCAGCTAACTCACAAACAGCATCATCGATCTCAACTGCAGTAAAGTCCCACTGACCGGGTCTTACCATATCCAGTGTGATCGGCACGCTGCCTAGACCTAGGCCTAGAACTAAGACTTTATTTCCCTTGAGGTGACTAAAATCAAACTCACTTCTAAAGATGTTACCAAAGTTATCATAGCGATCTTCAAAAGAGTAGATAGCATTGGCGGTACAAAGTTGATAGCGTCCCTTGGACAAAAAGACGATAAGGTCCCCATTGATTTCCGACTGCCGATAGTCTACTTGTATATCCCATAGATAGCTAAACAGTCGTTTTACAAAAGCTATCATGAAGAGGCTATATGTCTGATTGCTGATTCATAAGCATCTGCCATCTTCAGAGAGCGACGGTCAAATACAGTCTTCGCAACAGAGATTGCTTTATCAACTTTATAAACGGCTTCCTTGCCCCAACTAAAGGAAGGCATAAATCTATCCGGAGCCCTGTCCAATATGTTGCTAAAGACGCCCGTCACAGTGCCCGTATTAAAGGAAGTATTGATAGCAGCCATAGTATGATCTCCTACGATCATACCTAGAAAGTTACGATCCGTAGTCCTATAAGACTGCGTGGATAGATCCCACAAGCTGATCAACCCATAGGTGTTCTTGAGGTTAGAATTATTGGTATCTGCTCCCAGATTACACCACTTGCCCAATACAGAATCACCCAGATAGCCTTCGTGAGCTTTATTAGAGAAGCCAAAGATGGTTGTTCGTTTTATCTCACCACCGATACGACATTGTTCCCCTAACATGGTATCAGCATAGACCTTTGCGCCCACATGGATCTTCGTTCTTTTGCCGATGTATACTGGGCCTTTGATGACGGCATTTTCCATGACTTCGACATCGTCATCGATATAGACTGGTCCTTCTTCAGTATTAATGATGGCATCATAAATCTTTGTATTGTGGCCTATAAACAAGTCGTTTCCTCTATGCTTAGAGGACGGATCTAGCGCCTGAGATGTCTTCTCTCTTGTCATGATCTCATAGTCCTTCAAAAACTCGGATCGACTCATTGTTAAGATATCTTCAGGATAACTGATCACAGTAGCAGCTACTTCTTTGATTTGACTTTCGTCAAATAATTGGACTACATCTTCTGGTGTACACCCTTGTTTCATTTGTGCTTTGAGCGCTATCAGTTGTTCACCCTTCTTTAGACCTTCATTTGCCTGGAGCGCTATAATCGCTTTGATCAAGTTAGTACTCGGTAGACTAGCACCATTGATATATAAGCACTCACTATCCTTGTCCAGATCTATAAGTGGATACAATCCCTGAAGATAGGCTGGTGTCACTATCGAATAACCTGCATCAAAGCTATCCATCCACTTCTCTTTGATCGTCCTCATACCTACCATAAGATCAGCAGTGGATCTTAGATAAGTCAAGGGCAATAGTTGCTCTCGCTCATGACTATCAAAGAAGACTATATGAACCTGTTTTGGCACCATAGATATGAGTTTAACGAAAAAAACCCCGCCATAGAGACGAGGTCCTTTATATATTTTTGATTTTGAATTATTCCGCTGGTGCCTCCGGAGCCGCTTCTGCTGCAGTCTCAGTTGTAGCCTCTGCCGCCGCAGGTGCTTTTTTCTTTGCGAACTTCGCAAACTTCTTGTTAAACTTATCGATACGTCCTGCTGTATCAACAAACTTCATCTTACCTGTGAAGAAAGGATGTGACTTGTTAGATATCTCAAGCTTTACCAATGGATATTCGTTACCATCTTCGTGCGTGATCGTATCCTTAGTGTTCACACATGAATGCGTGATCCAAGTCTCATTGTTAGACAAGTCTTGGAATACTACTTTTCTATAGTTAGAAGGATGGATATCTTTTTTCATTGTAGATCTTTTTTAAAAGGAGCGCAAAGATAATACGCTTTAACGATACTTGAAAGAGTAGGTCGGGATTCTTACTCTTTATTAGCACAATAGCCCTTAAAATGGACTTTTAGCAGGTTATTCCATCCATCTTTTAGGGATTTGACGCTTCTTTCTGTGGTCGTTCCTATGAAGTCTGCGGTATACGATAGCCTCGTACCACCTTCCATCCCCTCAAATGTGAACTTTTCATATGTCGTTGCTGGGCCACCGAACTCTTTTGTAAGACTGCCTTTTAACTGCAAACTGTTGGGATAATCTACACCAATGACATCGCCCCATATCAGCCCTCCACCCTCTCCATGATCTTCATACGCTTTGCCTCCTATGAAGGTATCAATGATAAATCGTTTTGTCTTCATGGAAGTATAATAATCCTTTGGCCACCAAGAACCGATCTGATTAAAGTAGAACTCCCAGGCATGATTGACATCAACCTTGACTTCTACACTTACTGTAAATGAGCTCATATCTAAAACTGAAGTTTCATATTTATCTAAAGACAATCTGGTCCTATACCTAAGATATAGTTATCCAACATATTAACTGATGTTGCCACCTCACTTCCTTCAAACCCACTGATATCTTCATTGTCCAACTGCTGCTTACAAAACCGCGTCAAGTCCTTTGACAATGGTACATAGGACCAATGCCACTTTTCTTCTTCATATCCTGTACGGCCACTTGACTTATCTGTGTACGGTTGGCAAAAGCCATATGATGAAGCATGACTTTGTAACCAATCATAAACTTTCAAGCCTGCTCCTGATTCAAAATAACTATTGTTGAAGTTATTAAGATCTATATCTGTTCCCCAGTGGTGTCTTGAAGTGCCTGGCATAGAACTATACAATAATATCTTTATTGCTCTCTTCTCAGGGTCGACTTCATCGCTTGCTTTGGTTCCATCTGAGAGTTGCGTTTCCCCATTCCACTTGCGCTCCCAGATGCCCTTCTGATAGTTAAAATTACGCGTCGCACTTTTTATAACTAAGTCCACACCATCTGCTCTCGCGGCTTCCCACATTCTTATAAAATCAGACAATGTCTGCTTGTGAAGATATAAGCCTTCTCGATCTGCGTACTGTCCCTCGATAACTTGAAAGTCTTTATGGCTCTTTGGATCAAAGTTGCCCATAGCATAATCCTTGGTGATCCAAGCGGGAAGCGAAGTTTCTACTTTTGGTTCTTTAGAAGGTGCCACAGGTTTTTCTTTTTGTTGACAAGCAGCTAACATTATACTCCATCCTGCTACTACTAAAGCATAATTGAAAACAGAACTATTTTTTAATCTAATTAGCATCGCAGTGTTAAAAGTTTCTAATTATAATATTCGGCATCTCGACCATCGGTCTTGTCATACTCAAATGGGTCTTCATCCCTACCATAGCCAAAGCTCTTATTGGCTTTTATAATAGGTGGCAATACAGCTGGCAGACAAGACTCCCAACTTCCATCTTTGCCATTGCCTATATCTTCAAAAACTTTATAAGGTATAATGTTGAGTAATTCCTTATTAGGATTCTCTACTTGGATGATCTGTCTGCTATTGAGCAAGTGCTGATATAAAAAACTAATCTCTTCTGGCACCGGCAACTCCTTTACATTGACCAATGTATCATCTTCTCTTTCTAATGCGGGGTAAGCATACACAGTTATGTTACGACTGAACAACTCTCCGAATGCTGTTAGTAGTCGGCCATCCTTATTGTTTTCATACTTTTCCTTGATCAGTGCTTGTAGTTCATAGACACCAATGACGATACCAAGACGATTGATTTTATAATCAGAAAGGTAGTTGATCAGCTTCTGGTGATTACTACAATTAGAAATGATCACAGTCAAACCAAGCGCACAAAGCATCTCTGTTCTATCGAGATAGTCCTTCTCATCCAAAGGACCAAATCGCAGCAGATTGTCCATTGTGATCTCTGCTACAAGTCGAGCGCTTTCGGGTTCATAGCCTTCTTCATTTTTAAATTGCTCAAACGACTTTTCAAAAGCATCTTGCGTCACTAATGTTGGAGGTCTAAAATGGCCACGGACGACCATTACACTTTTGCGGTATAAAAACTCAGATGCATGGATACTTACTTTGTCTTTATTGAAGATGGCGACTTCTGTAAGGTTGTGCTTTACCATATACATGCACAACATTCGATTGTCATAATTTTCAAAAGCTTGACCCTTGGTTCTGATCATATCGATCGAGACTCGACTCTTCAATCCATCCAATAAAGACTGGACAAACTCCTCTTGACTATCGCGAGCATGATAACAAGCGTATATCAGATTGACTCCAAGGATACCGATGGCTTCTTGTTGTTGTCTATTGTTCTTATCCAACATCTTGACATGCATCAAGACATCATTTGGCTCAGAGCCTGGAAAATGTTGAAATCTCATCCCTATCCAACCATTACCCTTTATCGTACGAGCATAGTTGATCGCAGATACTGTATCCGCAAATACAAAGTAGTTTGTCCCTGGACGAGAACCCATAAGTCGCTCTTCGATCAGTTTGTACTCATGATCGAGCATCTTGTAGAGTCTGTTCTCACTTACATAGCGACTCTTGCCATCGGTCCCATAGATACGATCAGAGTAAGTCTTGTCGTAAGCGGACATCGTCTTAGCGATCGTTCCTGCAGCCGCTCCAACTTGAAAAAAGTGTCTTGCTACCTCCTGCCCTGCTCCAATCTCAGCAAATGTGCCATAGATGCGATCATTGAGATTAATCTCTAAGGCCTTCTGTTCTGTCTTTAGTACTTGTCTCATGTCCTCTTGCTACCGCTTAACTATAGATATCATCCGTAATAATGATTGAACGATAATATCATATATGAATTATCACAAATGTAACAGAACCCAAGAACAATGGCTAAGAGAATGGACTAGAGCCTATGGACGATGTGCTTGAGGATATTTTAGGCTGGTACTGTAGCGTTGATGACGCGCTCATATAAAGCTTCGTATTGTGGTGTGATCTTCTTGACATCAAAGGTCTGCGCTTGCGCAAATGCATTAGCACGGAAGGTAGCATGCCGATCTGTATCAGATAGTATATGGATGGCTTTCTGAGCCATACAGTCTACATCTCCGATCTCGCAGAGATAGCCTGTAAGTCCATCTACATTAACTTCGGGTATACCGCCAGCGTTAGAGCTAACAACTGGTACTTCGAGGGCCATTGCTTCTAAAGCAGCGAGACCAAAACTTTCGTTAGACGAAGGAAGCAAGAACAGGTCAGATACTGACAACAACTCTTCTATAGCGCCTTGCTTACCCAAGAATCTGATCTGATCACAAAGCCCTATCTCTCGGCAGAGTATCTCAAGCTTGGCACGCTCAGGACCATCACCGATCATCATCAACTTAGATGGGATCTCCTTCATTACTTTTTGAAATATGTAAAGCGCATCTTCAGCTCTCTTCACTGATCTAAAGTTGGATATATGGACTAAGATCTTTTCATCATCTGGGGCAATAGCCTTCTTAAAGTGGTCCTTATCCGTCTTCGCAAACTTCTCAAAGTCTATGAAGTTATAGATCACTTCGATATCCTTATCAATCGTGAAGTTCTCATAAGTAGCATCCTTCAAGAAGTTAGATACCGCTGTTACTCCATCACTATTATTGATACTAAACTCTACTACGGGCTTCAGTGCTGGATCTTTACCAATCAGTGTGATATCTGTACCATGCAGCGTCGTGATAAATGGCATTGTAATGCCCTTGCTCTTTAGTATCTGCTTAGCAAGATATGCGACGGAAGCATGAGGAATCGCATAATGTACATGAAGTACATCTAACTGTTCATTGATCGCAACATCGACCATCTTGCCAGCAAGCGTCGTCTCATAGGGTGTATACTTAAACAATGAGTACTTAAATGGTAGCACCTCATGATAAAACACATTGCCTCTGAAGACATCTAATCTCACTGGGCGCTCATAGGTTATGAAGTGCACCTCATGGCCACGTTCGGCTAGATTAATCCCTAACTCTGTAGCCACAACTCCGCTTCCGCCAAATGTGGGATAACACACGATTCCGATCTTCATATTATACGCTTAGTTATCCCAAAACTGCGTGGTACTATTTGTATTGTACAGATCAAGGATAAATACTGACAAAATTTGTCATCTTTACTCAAAGTAAACTAATAGCGCAATTGAGCGTTTAGTTCAAGTTATGACAAGAAGTACCTTATAATGGTTATATACTCCATCAAGGATCTCGAGACTTTATCTGGAGTAAAAGCCCATACCCTCAGGATATGGGAGAAGAGATATAATATCATATCTCCACAGCGGACACCAACCAATATAAGATACTACCTTGACGATGACCTCAGAAGGATATTAAACATAGCATTACTCAATCGCAATGGGATCAAGATCTCAAAGATTGCGAAGATGGATCCTAATGCCATCCAAAAGAAGGTTGCAGAAATCACGGATGTAGATGAAAGCTTCGAGGGTCAGCTTGACTCTCTGACGATATCATTAATAGAACTGGACGAAGAGAAGTTCGTCAAGCTCATGAATAAGAATATCGAGCAGCGTGGCTGTGTAGAGACGATGCTTGAAGTTATTTATCCGCTGCTTGACAAGTTGGCCTTGATGTGGATATCAGGTAGCATCAAGAGTGTTCATGAGAAGTTCGTCTCTCATCTGATAGAGCGAAAGTGCAATGTTGAGATAGACAAGACAGCGATCACTCGAGAAGAGACATTTCTAATTTATCTGCCAGAAGGAGAAACCAATAGCCTTAGTCTTCAGTTTTTACATTTTCTAATTAGGACGAAAGGATTTCGAGTGATTAATGTTGGTCATGATGTATCACTTCTTGATATCCTTGAGGTTGTAGAGATTAGAAAACCTGATTACATATTTACTATTATCAATGACTCTTTAGATGAGCAAGCTTACAAGACATACATCAGTCAGTTATGCAATCGCATAGATGATGTAAAGTTTTTAATGAGCGGACTTACACCTTCATCTGTTCAGATAGATGATGCATACAAAAATAGAGTTAAGATGATTGCGTCGTCAGAAGACACGGTAACATTTTTAGAAAGTTTATAATATGGAGTTATCCAATCAGATCAATCCGACAGGAGAAAAACTAAAAAGTCTTCTTTCCAAACTTCCTCAAGATGAAGAGGTGACGATGCTCAACATCCTTAGGTTCAATGGCCATGTCGACAGTGAAGGATTATCTGGTATAGATCTTTATAAGCGATATAGCAAAAATGTCGTTGTCCATTTAAAAGCAGCAGGTGGCAAGTTGATCTGGAAAGGTGAAGTCCTTGATACTGTTGTTGGATCTGAAGATAAAGCACCGCATATGGTGCTACTGGTGACTTATCCAACAGTATCGCACTTTCTCAATATGATCGCCAACCCAGCATATCAAAAAGCCGCGCAGGATAGATCTTTGGCTTTAGAGTATGGTGGACTGATCGCAATGAAGTCTGATCACGCTCATCTCGGGTAACAACATTCTAATTTTCATCCTACCTATTTTAGAAAAAAGAAAAAGGGAAACATTCGTAAGAATATTCCCCTTTTAATCGGTTTGTAGAGATGGCCTCTTAAGCTATCTATTCTTTAACAAGTTCAAATTGGATATCACCTGATACTTGTTCGTGTAAGTTAAGTGTAGCTTTGTAACTTCCGATCTCTTTGATCTCTTCATCTACTACAATTTTCTTTCTTGGTATATCAAGGTCCAGTTGATCTCTAAGTGCATTAGCGATCTGGATATTTGTGATACTACCAAATATCTTTCCACTTGTTCCAGACTTCACACCTATCTTAAGTGTTTTATCTGCTATCGAAGCAAGTGTTACTTTGTATTCTTCTACTTTCTTATCCTCCTCTGCTTTTTCACGAGCGACGAGTTCATCAAGTTTTGCCATGTTTGGTTTATTAGCCAATACAGCAAGACCTTTTGGAATAAGGTAGTTACGTCCGTAGCCATTCTTTACAGAGACAACATCATGTTTATCTCCTAGGGCTCTCAAGTTTTTTAATAATATGACCTCCATGTTGATAGAGTTATTAGTTTGTTACTTCAATAAATCTGTTACATAAGGTAAGAAAGCTAAATGTCTTGCTCTCTTGATAGCTATTGCAACACGTTTCTGGTACTTCAATGAGTTACCTGTTATCCTACGCGGCAACACTTTGCCTTGCGCATTGATGAACTGCATCAAAAAGTCAGGATCCTTGTAATCTATGTGCTTAATACCAAACTTCTTGAATCTGCAATACTTCTTAGCCCTGCTTCCAATGTTTGGATTACTTAAAAACTTAATATCGTCTCTAGATGCCATAACTATTCTTCTTCTGATTTAGGTGGTGCTGGAGTAGCAACAGGGGCTGGTGCAGGAGCAGGAGCCGCTTTGGCTGCTGGCTTATTAGCTCGTCCCTTTTTATATTCCTTTTTCTCTTCTTTTTCCTTTGCCTTAACGACTTTCCCGATTAAGCCATTACGCTTGTCATCGTTGTACTTAACGCCGTACTTATCAAGACGAACCGTTAAGAATCTCATGATGCGTTCATCTCTTCTTAGAGCAAGCTCTAAACCAGGGATAACCGAACCTTCGACTATGGAAAACTCAATGCAAAAATAAATACCAGAAGATCGCTTATTGATAGAATAAGCGAGCTGCTTAAGACCCATCTCGTCTACGTTGACGATTTTGGCACCCTCTTTTTCGAGCATGTCGCTATAGGTCTTAGCTGTCGATTTTATTTCATCGCCCGACAGAACTGGATCTACGATGAAAGTGACTTCATATTGTCTCATAAAATGATTTAAAACACTCTTGTTAAAAATGGAGCGCAAAGATAGGTTTTATTTGTGAATCGCAAAAGCTGTTATGATAACCTGATTTTTGGAGTAAAAGTCCTGATCTAGAGGGGATTATGCCATATCTTTGTTGTACACATTCATAAGATAAATCGATATGTATAAGTACCTCACCATCATAGTTAGTCTGTTCATATTTGCCATGGCTTGCAATGGCCAGAAGACGGAGTTCACATCAGAAGGAGCCAACTTCTTCGGAGCGAAGATCACGGATCAGGGATTTACCAACCTTGCTCAGGCTGATCTGCCATCAGCGCAATCAGACACCTTGGAGGTAAAGCTTAAAGGTCAGATCAATGAAGTTTGCCAAGCTAAAGGATGTTGGATGACGCTTCAAAGCGACAATAGTGATCGTTCTGTATTCATCAAGTTTAAGGACTATGCCTTCTTCGTACCTAAAGATGCCAGCGGTAAAGACGCCATCATCAGCGGTAAGCTTTATGCAAGTATTACTTCAGTGGACGAGTTGAGACACTATGCTGAAGACAAAGGAAGTTCAGCAGAAGAGATCGCCGCTATCACAGAACCTGAAAGAGAGATCCGCATGATGGCTGATGGAGTCATCATCTATAACTAATCTCAGATCAACTTTAGATCAATTTTAGCTTGTTGTAAGTAGTACCTCTTTCGCTTGCTATAGTAGAATGCATTCTTTGAAGTCTCCATACCGTATGGTGTTTGTAGAAAACCTAACTTCAAAAAGTGGGCTCTGCAGAAGTGATACATTGGCGCGAGTCTATCCCAGACAAAAGACATAGAACTACTTTTAGCAGACTGAACAGACAACTTAGCATAGCGGTCTAACTTCTCTCTGTGATCCGATTGATCTTTATATGCATGATGCATAAGTGATCCTTCGACTTTACGATATTCTAATTTGTGATTGATGGGTTGAAGGGTTTCGTGCACTGACTTATCATCCCACTTGGCTAGAGATTTGTTATATAATCTGGCCTTCCACTCTGGTGCTAAGAAGCCGTGTTTTATAATTTCACTTTTGTAAATATTTTTTCTTCTTACTTGATAAGTCAGTCGCTTTTTTAATTGTAAATTTTTTATAGCTTGCCGTAAGTCAGGAGAGCATCTTTCATCTGCATCTAAAGAAAAGATCCAATCATACATTGCTTGGTCTGCGCCATAGTTGCGCGCAGCGCCGTAGCCATTCCAGCATTTGACGAAAGTCTTAACCTTCTCATCTGTCTGCTCCGCTAGCAGTATGGTATCATCCATACTCTCAGCATCTATGACAATCACTTCATCTACAATATCCTTACACGAGTTGATGGCGTCTGCTATATGCTTCGCCTCATTGTAAGTGATGATGACTGCCGAAATCATATGCTAACTCAACTGAGCCCGAGCGATAAAATATGGGTTGAGTAGATTCTCCTTATTATAATTTAATGGTTGCAAAGTCTCTGCGTGCAACACTTCTCCACCCGATTCTTCCAAGATGATCTGAGCAGCACCCGTATCCCACTCCATTGTTGGACCCATCCTTGGATATACTTCGGCTTCTCCACTCGCGATCAATAAAAACTTGAGCGAGCTTCCTTTAGAAACTGCTTCCGGTTGGTCAAGTGCATCGATAAACGACTGTGTCTCTGCGTTGATGTGCGATCTCGAGCACACTACTCTGATGCCTTTGTCAGTATTCTGATATTGATTAGCTGTAAGCTTTCTAATTACTCCATCTGCTCTTTGGTGATATGCACCCAACCCTTTCACACCCCAATAACTATCTCCGCTCACAGGCACAAAGACAACACCCATGATCGGTATACCCTTTTCTACCAAAGCGATATTGACAGTAAACTCCCCATTGCGTTTTATAAACTCCTTTGTGCCATCCAAAGGATCAACCAACCAAAATCGATCATAGTCCTTTCGCTCTTCGTATGGCTGTAGCTTTGTCTCTTCTGAGATAATCGGATAGTCCACACTCAAGTTGACGAGCCCTTCGATAATGACGTCATTGGCTTGTTTATCTGCCTGGGTCAATGGTGAGTCATCACTCTTGGTTTCCACGCCAAATCTCGACTCATCAGCATATATCTCTAGTATCTTCGCTCCTGCTTGCTTCGCAATCATCACCACTTCCTTCGTCAACTCTTCCATGCTTATGTTACTTTTGGTCAAAAGTATAATAATCATGTCAAAGGTTCTAGTAACAGGAGGTTGTGGATATATCGGAAGTCATACGATCGTAAGCTTGCTCAGCGAAGGACATGAAGTCATATCAATCGATAACTTGACCAACTCTTATATAGAGTCATTGGCGGGTATCAAGAAAATCACAGGCCAAGACGTGATCAATCACAACATCGACTTATGTGACGGGCCAGCAGTAGATGCATTCTTTAGTCAACACGATGATATAGATGCCATCATCCACTTTGCCGCACTTAAGGCCGTTGGAGAGTCAGTCAAAGAGCCATTGCGCTACTTTCAAAACAATGTAGACAGCCTACTACATGTCTTGAAAGGTGCAGAGAAGACTGGTGTCAAAAACTTTATCTTCTCATCCTCCTGTACTGTCTACGGTCAAGCCACTGACCTCCCAGTCACTGAAGACACCGAGATGAAAGAGGCCGAATCTCCCTATGGTCGAACCAAACAAATAGGAGAGCAAATACTGAAAGACCTCTCAACACATACTGACCTCAACGTCTTATCACTACGCTACTTCAATCCTGCAGGCGCGCATCCAACGACGCATATCGGTGAGTCAGCAAGAACACCTGCTTTAAACCTTGTACCTGTGATCACAGAAACGGCCGCAGGGAAAAGAAAAGAGTGTACCGTCTTTGGTGCTGATTATGACACGCGCGACGGTAGCTGTATACGTGATTATATCCACGTAGTGGACCTTGCTGATGCACACAGACTATCTGTTGAGTATTTACTCAATGGAAAGAACGACTCTTCATATGAAGTTTTTAATCTTGGCATCGGTGAAGGAGTATCTGTGCTTGAGGCAATATCAGCATTTGAAAAAGTATCTGGTAAAAAACTCAATTATACAATCGGGCCAAGACGCCCTGGGGATGTAATCGCGATATATTCTAATTATAAAAAAGCAAAGGATCGCTTGGGATGGAATCCTAAGTATGGTGTAGATGACATCATGAGTACGGCTTGGGATTGGGAGGTGAAGAGGCCTTATTGAAAATAATCAGTAATTGAAAAATACAATCAACTAAGCCTATTCAACTTTTGGTCAAAAAACATATACACCTCCTCATTAGGTTCAATATTTAAACAACTTTTAATCTAAGGCTATTCGAATTATCTCCAAATAAATTCAATATAAAATCGCGAGGTAATTGAAAACCCTTGTTAAAGTCTGAAATTGAATAATCCAATGAGTCTTTAAATAACTTATAGGCTTCTTTGAGCAAAGATGGTCGGTCGATAAAAACAGAAAATCCTTCATTTTTCTTCATTCCCCGTCTACTCATTTCAATATTTAAATGAGTATATCGCTTTTTGTCTATTGCTCCTATCGAATATGCCTTATGCACAATGGAAGCCATTGAAGTCAACCAATTCGACTTTAAAGGCGTAAGAGAGGATAGTTTAAGATTTACCAATGAGTCGTAAATTCCTTCTATTGGCATTAGAAATTCAGAAGCAAAACTATTTGCCTCCTTCTCTTTATCACGATATGAAGAGATTGCCGGATTACCATATAGGTGAAGGAGAATATGGCCTAATTCATGTGCTATTGTAAACCTTTTTCTATCATTTGTGAAATACTTATTAATTATAATCAAAGGAATTCCACTATCAGAAATTATGGATACCCCATCAAATTTTTCGAGCCCAATTCCAAGTTCTATTATTATTACTCCATTGGACTCAAGTAACTCGCATATATTCTTTACTGGCATAGATGGTTTAAGCCCTAAGAGACTCCTATTATGTAGCGCCACATCTTCAGGAGTAAAACCGTCTTCAATTTCTAAAGGGGTTAATTTAAATTCTGGCCATTCTAGTGAATCACTAAATTTGTCTACAGTAAACGCAACCAACTTAATTAGCGATTCAAGGTATTTTACATTTTTAACTGTTATTGATTTCCTTTTTCTAAAATGAGCATTCTCAATACTGTAATGGATTCTTTCGTTTATAAATCCTTCTGGAAATTCAAGAGTTTTCATAATTCTGAAAACTATTTCTTCCGACAATCCACCTAGTCCTTTTTCATATTTAGATAAATTGGGTTGAGATAAACCATCAATTTGTTTAGCTAAATCGGACTGACTGAGTTTTCTAAATTCTCTTGCAATAGAAATTTGTCTCCATTCTTTCATTTTTCATCTGATTTTTTAAGTCTGCTCTCAGGTTGGCAATCATAGAAAGCAGATTTAAAAATTACTCTGCCACTTTTTTCTTAACAGTTGGTATTTTTAACTTAGGTTTAATAACGTTCAATTGAGGTTTAACATTATGAGCAATTGACATATCAAAATCGATTTCTGTGAGTTTCCATTTTACTTTATCCTCATCTATATAAGTCAAACTAGGTGAGTTAATCTTTCCAAATTTATCTTTCTGATACCCAAATATAATTATTGGTGATAAGTGAAAAGAATCATGATTCTCAAAGAGCGAGAGTTGCATTTGATTTGCTATTGCTGAAGATGCAACTGTCTTAATATTCATTGGCTTTCCTTTCTTGTTTAGTTTCTTACATATTATTGTATATGTACTTAACTCTAAAAGAAACCTCTTGTACTTTCCATATCTCCAATTTGCGGGAAAGGCTTTTTGAAAATGCTGAATCATCTTTGTGTTAAGTGTAGAAGCCTCCCATCCTCGTCCGCGACTTTCAGCAGGGATTGATGCAATAAGTGAATAATACTCTTCAACACTTTTGTTAAACGCTTGAAATAAAAAAGGAGCAATCTTTTTTAAATCATATTTACATTCAGTTGAAGATACGGTTCTACGTTTAACGTAGTTGCCAGAAAAATTTGCTAAATTCATTGTTACAATACTTATGTGGGGTTACCCATTAAATAGATCTCCGTTACCGCGGAGATTTTTTATCTCTACAAATATATAATATTTACTTAAAATTGTATATAATTAAGGATAAATATTGTACCTTTTTTTGGGTATTTATTGCTGAGCGAATAAAAAGGATAGATTAAAGTCCAAATCAGAGCCAAAAACATAAGCCTTTGAACCGATGTCCAAGGCTTAAAGTGTTAAAGTTAAGGGAGCAAATTGGCTAACGCCCATCTGGTTTGGGTGGGCCATTCAATTCTCATAAGCCTCTTTTTGAGTTACACTCAAAACAGATTTTTTCATGCCCAAATGCTTACAAGCAAGCTTGACACTTCAGGCATAAAAAAAGCCTCAAGATGCTACGCATCAAGAGGCTTTTCTTATTGAGGTCGGGAGCAGATTCGAACTGCCGTACAAGGTTTTGCAGACCTCTGCCTAACCGCTCGGCCACCCGACCCTTAAAAACTCATCCACCCCGTCGGGCTTCAGAAGATTGCAAATATATGGTATTCTTTTTCTTCAAGTCAATCAATGTTGCGACTCTTTTGCGGCCGGCCCTTCTCCTACTGATGGCGCCTCCCACTTCACATATCCTACAGGCTGGCTTTTCGCTTCTCGCACAGCACTATTTGTCCTTCTTTTGTCAGATATCATGGCGAAAGTCATGATGACACTCGTGCCAATTATGATAAATAATAGGATCCCTGACTCAAAGCCCTCTACCATTGCCCCTGTCGGGATGGCATAGAACAGTAGAACCGTGATCAAGCCCCTTGGCGCAATGAATAACTGCGGAAGTATGTCCTTACCTATAAAAAGTCTAAGAGTGAGGTATCTGATCACATAGATCGACACGATAATCAATAAACTGATCATCGCTACTTTCATACTCGCCAGTGATGACAAGACGATCGTAAGACCAAACACTACAAAGAAGAATGTCCTAACAACAAAGGCCGTCTCCATAGTCACAACATGCAGTCCTTCATAGATATGATCGGCATTCTCCTTATCGAGAAAGTGGCTTAATGTCCCCTTAAAGAACAGTTTCATGTTAGCGATCACCAATCCAAATACAAGGATGATGATAAGTGAAGACAAGTGCATCTTCTTACCGATCGCATACAGCAGTAGCAATACGGCTATTAGCAAAAACAACTTTACATGGGTCTCGATACGCTGAAATATGATCACAATCGCATAACTCGCGATTAATGACAACACTATAGTCAAGATGATATTACCTCCAAAGGCCAAGAAGCCCGTAGCTTCTCCTCCATTTTCGAAGGGCGCTACTAAGAAGTAAAACATCATGATGCCGAGTATATCAGAGAAGGTACTTTCGTATATATGAAACTCCTTCTTATCACTTCTTAAGGTTGAAACCGAAGGGATGATAATCGCACTGGATAATATAGATATCGGAGTTGCATAGATCCATGCTTTTTGCATGGTCATGTCTGGCACAAACTGATGAAGTAAGGCCGCAGCTGCCCATGCTGATAATATCAATCCAATCAAGGCAATTGTAAAAGCCTTCGCGATGGGTATAAGTTTTTCCTTTTCCAGCTTCAGCTCTAGAGCTGCTTCTAGGACAATCATGATCAGACCGACGATACCCAGCACTTCAAGATATGCTTGGAAGTCAGGTGTTTTCTCTGTGACGCTATCCAGTCCAATCTTGATAACGATACCGAGTATGATCAACATCAATACTGACGGTATATTGGTCTTCTTAGATAGTTCTCCAAAGAAGAAAGACAATATGATCACTATAGAAGACCCTATGATCAGATTATAGGAGCTAAATAGATCTGTAGATGCAAGTAGTAATGAATAGGAAGTTATTGTTTCCATTAGTTGGATTTTGTAATCTTAGATTGATAGCCATATTCACTCAACAGCGCGATAAGGTCGTTGAGGTGTTGCTCCTCTTTAACCAATAATCGCACGTCTATCGTGTCTTGAGCATGTATAGAACGCTCAATCTCAGGTTTATGATCTCCGTCCACATAAGGACTTGATATTAATATATTGGATAACTCACTCAAGTAGTTGTGGCCAGCTTCTGTTTTCTCTCTTGTTATGTTCAGGCGATAGTATCCTCCTATCTTTTCTCCGGATGACATCACATAGCCTTCTGTCACCAAGATATGATAAGGTATATAATGCATCCCGTCATCACTTCTTACTTGGATACCCATTCTGCCCATCTCTGTGATGATTCCTTCTTGGTCTGTTATTCTAATTCTTCTACCTGCCTTTAATGACTTATCCGACATAAATAATCTACCGTGAAAGTAGTTACGAATATGACTGAACCCCATTACTAATAACACTCCTACGATCAGTCCATGTATACCTGGCTTGATCATAACAAATGCACTTAAAATGACTAATATGAACAGCGGCTCATACAAGATCAAAGTGATATCAAGTACTCTCTTAATAAATGATCTTGCTCCACCTAAAAATGAAATATTGAAAACAATCTTTCTTAAGAAAAGAAGTAGCATATAGACAAGCACCAAGATCACTGACAAGAAGATCAGGTCCACCCAATTATAATCTATGTTGAATATGTCTTCTATATTCATCTGTGTCTATACTTTATATATCCAGCTTGCTCAAGCAATGCAGCCACATCATTCACAATACCATCATTAAGCTCTAAGAGTCCATCTATGTGTCGATTGAGAACTCCAAGGTTGATGAGTCTTTGTACAATCGCTTTATACTTGGTAGTAAATGATTGACCCAATATTTTTCTAAGTCTATACTCATTGGTTCTCTTGTTCATCAAGATCGCTCTGAGTAGTATACTATTTTCATCATTGATGAAGTCTGGAAGTTGATATGTCAAGTCTGGTCGATGGACCACTTGCTCGTCATTAACTCTTTCTGTATAATAAGACCAAAGGTTGAGTGCTTGACCGATGTTATAATTGCCAAGACTACAGACTCGCTGTACCATTTTTGCAAATGCCTGCGGTGGCACTTGTTCTCCTGATTCGTCTACCAACAATTTATGTGTTGCACCATGTCTGATGATGATGGCTTGGCGCACTTCATCTTCAGACATTATGTCCATATTGATCTCCGCTTGAAATACTTTTTCAAGTTTAAACATCTGGTTATAGTGGTTCTTAAACCAATTGCTCATAGACACCATAAAGAAGTGCTGAGCAGACAAATCATCTATGTGCCTAAGTAGTGTTTGTACATTTTGGCTCGCTGTGATCGTCGGACTCTGCCATAACTCTAAGTCATCGATCCAAACCAAGTAAGACTGATTGATAGAGTTCTTTTTTAGAAAGTCTAATGCAGGGCCGAGGTCTTCAGTTGTCTCAAATGTTCTTCCGTCTATATTGATAACACCTTGAGGTCTTATTCTAATCGTCTCCTGAGGGAAGTATCGATGCGCGATTAACTCACCATACACTGACTTACCACTAAATCTTTTGCCGCTAACGATCACAGATCCTCTAAATCCGTCTCGCCAGTTCTTAATCAACTGGATCATATGTGATAACTCCCGATTTCTTCCTACCCAGAAAGACTCTCCGATATATCCATGTGCTGAGAAGATGTTGTTGTACTGATTGTTATCATCGTGCACGCTTCTACTTTGCACAAAGCGGACTATTTTTTCAGCGCTACTCAAGGATTCTTCTTCTGCAACACCTGCCATAAATCCCTTTAGGATCTGGCTCTTGCCAAATACCCAGTTTTTAATTTTTTGTATCCAAGCAGTTTGCTCCAGATTTATCTGACCCACCAGATACTGTTGGGATGCATGTAGAAAACTATGGTCTTCATCATACACATGATTGATATGAAGGTGCTCATCAAGTCTAAGCTTGACGACATCTTGAAACTCTTTAAGCGATTCTAATCTTCCATTTATAATTTCAAGTGCTGTATTGATCGGTTGAGTCAATTCAGCACTTTCTAAGTTGATCTGAGTGGTCTCTTGTCCATCACTTGTAGCCAGTGCTATTCTGTTGCGCACATTGACAAGTGCCATCTTCATGCTGTTACCAACACTATCTAAGATCTCTTGAGCTTCGATGATACTCGGCTGCACTTCTCCTTCAAGCCAATGTCTAGTCACATTAGAAAAATTGATCTCTTTATATTGTATCTGACTATTCTCAATCTTAGTCGGCACCTCCATAGACTCCACCATATCAGATGTGATCTGATCAGCGATAAAAGTGTAGGCATTATAAATGTTAGCAGCTAGTACTTGTTGATCAATAGTATCTATATGTTTCACAATCTTCTGTGGATGCTCTTCTATATTTTCATTGACGATATTAATAGTCTGATGACCCAGTTCTCTGATTCTTTCGATTTCTATTTTAAAAGAGTTGACAACGTCTTGTATCGAGCTTTCTAACTTGAGTAAGTCTTCTTTTGTTTTTACAACTTGGCCATGCTGCTCTATGAGAAGTTGACTTTGCTCGTTTAAAGTTTCTAATTGTTCATTGTAGACTGGCCAAGGACTAATCTTCAGTGATTGTTTTTCTAAATAATCGTTTTGAGATGTTTCATCTTTTAGCGTGGATTTAGATTTGTCGAAAAACTCTTTTATATGATTAGAAGCGGCTTCTACTCTTTTTCTTGATTCACTGAAGAGTTGGTCTACCTGTTCTTGGGTTACTTGACCCTCGCGTTGTAAGATCGATGCTTTCTGATATTGAAAGACAACATCTCTCCACAGCACTAATACACCCTTAACCTCTCTTAGCCAATCGTAATGTATGATCGTGCCATCACATGTATCCGCAAGTGTGATTCCTTCAGTCGCAAGATTAGCTTCTGCTTTATCGCCTATATCAACGGCTTTCTTACAAAGTGCTTGAAGCCCTTTTGCAAGAGCGGATAGATGATCATTGGGCTCGGTGGAAAACCACGTCTGCTGGATCTTTTGATCCATCAATTCATAAAACTCTGAAAGCTGCTCTGTCATTTGTTTCTTTAACTAACCGTCGGTAGTCCAAAAATCAGCATTTATCATCTAAAAAGCTAACTGAAAGGCTCCTGATAAAGTGTGCTGACCAACTGGGGGCAAATCAACACTTATACAATGCAATAAACTTGCCTAATTACTCGCCATCAGTTCATCTGGACTTTAAGGCCACATGAGATAGCCGCTCATGCAGTAAAATAGCAGCTTTCTCCCAAGAATACCGGCTTGCTCTTGATCTTAACTTTTCTTCACTTTTCTTTATATCAGGGCTCTTCGACCGAATATTAATCATGGCTGCACAGATGGAGTCTATATCTGTCGGCACTACATAGTGAGCAAGCTCTCCACAGACCTCTTGCATTGGAGAGTTTACGGAAGTGATAACGGCTGTGCCGCACGCCATCGCTTCTAAAACGGGCAAACCAAATCCCTCAAATAATGATACATAACACATAGCTTCAGCTGAAGCAATCAGGGTTGGGATCTTACCATCGATATCTGTTAACTGGATGATCTGATCCTTATTATTAGACTTATGCAAAGCGTCTACAGTCTGATTGGCCTTCCATGCTATTCTCCCTGCTAATACAAGGCATACGCCATCTCCAGTTTGATCAATGTACTGATCAAAAGCCCTAATTAAAAATGCTACATTCTTACGCGGATGTATGGATCCAACATAGATGAAGTAAGGTTTTCCATCGGTATAACATTTGCGACAAGCGATCTGATCCTTGGTATCTAATGGATGAAAATCATGTGAGACGCCGTTGGGAATAGTCCTAATCTTGGATGAAAGCCCAGAAAACTGTGTTTTGATATCATCAGCTGTAAAATCTGACACAGCGATCACCTCCTCTGCCCGCTCTATGAACTGAGGTATATACTTTCGTAAATATGTCAAATGTGATCGCTGAGTGCCTTCTGAATAATGTATATATGCCAAGTCATGGATGGTTAGAACCGTTGGGCACTCGGTTCGAAGCGACAAAAAACCATCGGGTGAAAAGAAAATATCCGCACCAATCTTCTTAAGTAAAGACGGGATACGCCACTCGAACCAATAATACCACAACAGGGGATGTCTGGTCGGCGGCGCCAAAACGTGACGATGGACATTGGGCCGATCCATAAAAGGCATATGGATGTCTCTGTCTACGATCACATGATATTCGTCATCAGGATGAAGCAATGACAGGTGATCTAACAACTGAAAAGTGTAATGGCCTATACCTTCCAATCGAGGCAATAAAAATCTACCGTTAACAGCCACTTTCATCAGAAGCCAAGGTACAAAGTGAATTAATAAGAGCACTGGATGATAACCTAAGTATCTTCGTAGTCGTAATATGGATTAGTTGAAAAAAATCTTTGAATATTTCTGGATAGCAGTAAAGGGAGAGGAAAAGGACTTCACCTCTGGGTCATTGGAGCGTGCGCTATTCTTGCTTTCGATACCGGTGGTATTGGAGATGTCGATGGAGGCACTATTTGCCATCTTCGATGCTTTCTTTGTCTCTCGTTTGGGCAATGAAGAATACTTAGCCACTATAGGACTTACCGAGACATCTCTCTTTGTTGTTATGTCACTGGCATTGGGTATCAGTATGGCAGCTACTGCGATGGTATCACGTCGGATCGGCGAAGGGAAACACAAAGAAGCAGGCGATGCGGCATTTCAATCTTTGCTCATCACACTGTTTTTCTCTGCAGTAATCGGCGTAGCTGGTTACTATTATGCACCAGACTTACTGAGACTTCTAGGAGGTTCTGAAGAGTTAGTGGCTCAAGGCACTCCGTACACGCGCATCATGCTAACCTTCAATATTACCTTGATGCTACTCTTTGCTATCAATGGCATCTTTAGAGGCGCTGGCGATGCGGCGATTGCGATGCGCACACTCATCATTGCTAATGGTATCAATATCATACTGGACCCATGTCTGATCTTTGGTCTTGGGCCTTTTCCAGAGTTGGGATTTAAAGGTGCAGCTATAGCCACTTGTATAGGTCGTGGGATAGGCGTGTTGTATCAGATCTATCATCTTGTCAATGGTAAAGCGATCATAACTCTAGCATGGTCAAATGTCAAAGTGATCTGGTCAACCATCTGGAAGTTGCTACAAGTGACAGGAGGTTCTGCTGGTCAACATCTCATTACGTCATCCAGTTGGATATTGATGATAACGATAGTCGCGACATTTGGAAGTAAGATGTTGGCTGCCTATACGATCTCATTTAGAATCATAGCATTCACGATCCTACCTTCTTGGGGTGTCGCCATGGCTGCTGCCACACTTGTAGGTCAGAACCTTGGCGCAGGCCAACCAGATCGTGCAGAGCAAACTGTTTGGAAAGCTTCATATTACAACATGCTCCTACTGTTAGGGATCTCCATCATATTTATCATATTCGCTCATCCTGTGATGAAGATCTTTACGCAAGATCCGGAGGTCATAAGAAACGGCGTACTTGCTTTGAGAATCATATTTACGGGCTATGTATTCTACGCTTATGAGATGGTCATCGGACAAGCCTTTAATGGCGCTGGTGATACTTATACTCCAACATTTATGAATGTCATTGCCTTCTGGTTGATACAGTTACCGTTGGCGTATTACTTAGCACATTACACTCCTTTAGAATCGACAGGCATCTTTGTTGCCATCGCTGTGTCGTCTACCATATTAGCAGGAATGGCGGTTTTCATTTTCAAAAAAGGAAAATGGAAAAATGTTGAAATTTAGTTCGCCATAAAAACATCAAGATTGTGTTATCTTGGAGAGATACAAGACACACAATCATGAAATTATCCATCCGCGCGCTTTTTCTTTGCTTTCTATTTTCTAATTGTCAACAACAAGCACCTATAGTTTCTGAGCAATCAGCAGCGACTACGTACTTGGATAATACCGGTAAAGACGATAGGTTCATGGGTGGCGTCAGAATGATCGATGTAGAAACACCAAAAGGCACTTTTAAAGTTTGGACAAAACGAGTTGGTAATAATCCAACAATGAAAGTATTGCTGCTACATGGTGGACCAGGTATGACACATGAGATCTACGAGTGTTTTGATGGATACTTCCCTCAAGAGAATATCGAGTACTACTACTATGACCAATTGGGATCTTACTATAGCGATCAACCAGATGACTTGAGTCTGTGGGATCTGCCGCGCTTTGTTGAAGAAGTAGAACAAGTTAGAATAGCTCTTGGGCTGGATAAAGACAACTTCTATCTCTATGGTCAGTCTTGGGGCGGCATCCTTGGGATGGAGTACGCTCTAAAATATCAGAAGAATCTAAAAGGCCTCATCATCTCTAACATGGTCGCATCGATACCAGACTACATGGCCTACTCAGACAATGTCTTAGCGCCTAAGCTACCAGCAGATGTACTTGAAGAAATCATGGTTTATGAAAACAAAGAGGACTACGGCAATCCTAGATACCTAGAACTTGTAACCAATCATTACTATACGAAACATGTTATCAGGATGCAACCTGAGGATTGGCCTGATCCCATAGTTAGAGGATTTAAACATCTTAATCCAGATGTCTACGTAACCATGCAAGGGCCAAGTGAATTTGGAATCAAAGGAGATGCTAC
>CALIHL010000228.1 GCA_938022935.1 uncultured Saprospiraceae bacterium | reverse complement strand
ATCGCCTCGTCAAAGTCATCTCCTCCCAAAAATGTATCGCCATTAGTAGCCAACACTTCAAAGACACCATCTTCTATCATCAGTATAGAGATGTCAAATGTCCCTCCACCAAGGTCATACACTACAACTACTTCGCTATTTGATCGCGATGTCCCTATGTCATAAGCCAAGCTGGCTGCAGTTGGCTCATTGACGATACGCAAGACGTCCAGCCCTGCTAACTTTCCAGCATCTCGAGTGGCTTGTCTTTGAGAATCATTGAAGTATGCAGGCACGGTGATCACGGCTTTAGAAACATCCTTACCCAGGTGTGCCGCTGCCAGACCCTTTAGTTCTTTAAGTATCTCAGCTGACAACTCAATAGGTGAGTAAAATTTGTCCCCAACTTGGATCTTTACCAATCCACCATCTTCATTGTCTATAATCTTATAGCCGAGTCGCTGGCCTACTTCGGTCAGGTCTTCATATGACTTGCCCAGCAATCTTTTGACAGAGTAGATCGTGCGCTCTGGCATATTGATCAATTGATCTGCAGCTTTCTCTCCGATGACTATGTTGTCCTCAGCGGTAAAGTGTATGATCGATGGGACCAGACTTGATGAGCCACCTGTCTTCTTGATTGTGACTGGGTTGCCATCTTTTATATAAGCAACAAGGCTGTTAGTGGTACCCAGGTCTATCCCGATGATCACTTCATCTTCTTCCTCTCTGCCTACAGTACCATCTTTAAGATTAATCGAGATTTTAGCCATCTATGCGTATGTTAAAGTATAAGAATATCGACCATAATGCCTTGAGACTTTTTGTATGTTAGCCATTACGTCACGCTATGATCAACGACATTCTCAATAATAAGGTCAATCGTCTATTTTTTGTTTTAGCCGGTATATTCATCACTAATGCTTTAGTGGCTGAATTTATGGGTGTAAAGATATTCTCTTTCGAAGAAAGCTTGGGTTTTGACTCCATGAATTGGACAATTTTAGGAGTCAAAGATCTGGGCTTCAATCTTTCGGCTGGCGTTCTCTTGTGGCCTGTCGTCTTTGTTATGACCGATGTCATCAACGAATACTTCGGAAAGCGGGGCGTGAAGATGCTATCTAACTTCACCGTGATCTTGATCCTATATGCCTTTGTGATGATCTACATGGCCATATCACTGGCTCCTAACGAATGGTGGCAAAGTGAAAGTGGCGTACTGGGCGCTGATCCATCTACACACTTATCTGATATGGATCTTGCCTTTCGGAAAATATTTGGTCAAGGACTATGGATCATAGTAGGAAGCCTTGTGGCTTTTTTGGTAGGACAGATAGTTGACGTTTTTACCTTTCATAAGATCAAAAAAATAACAGGAGAAAAGAAAGTCTGGCTGCGTGCCACGGGCTCGACACTGGTTTCGCAGTTCATCGATAGCTTTGTAGTACTCTTTATCGCATTCTATATTGGAGCGGATTGGGACATTGTCAGAGTCTTAGCTATAGGACTTGTTAATTACATTTATAAATTTGCTCTTGCGATCCTCCTGACGCCCATTATTTATCTGGCTCATCATTGGATCGACAATTATCTAGGGCATACAGTAGCTGATCGCTTGAAAGCAGAAGCTGCGGAGATGTAGTGCTCTGTAAAAACTCAAGCTAATAGATATGAGCATAAGGCAATCTACTGATACTATACTAATGGTCAGACCGGCCAACTTCGGGTTTAATACCGAGACAGCTGAAAACAATGTCTTCCAAGACGATAACACTGAGCTGACAATTGATGAGATAAAATCAAGGGCTCGACAGGAGTTTGACAACATGGCATCGAAACTTCGATCTCACGGTGTTGAAGTCATAGTGATCGAAGACACATCAGTACCAGCCAAGACAGACGCCATCTTTCCTAATAACTGGTTCAGTACGCACCACGATGGTAGCATCTATACCTTCCCTATGTTCAGTCCTAATCGCAGGTTAGAGCGTCGTGCTGATATCATTGATACATTATCGAACCATTATAAAGTGGATACCGACGAGTCACTCTTAGCTTTTGAATCATCGGATCAATATCTTGAGGGAACGGGCAGTATGATCCTCGACCGTCCCAATAAAATCATCTACGCCTGTTATAGTGTTCGCACCGATAAAGAGGTTTTAGAGGCATATGGGGAGAAGTTGGGTTATAAAATTGTAGGCTTCGACGCAGTCGATGAAGGTGGCGTCCCTTACTACCACACGAACGTGATCATGACACTTGGTAAAAAGATAGCTGTTCTTTGTACTGAGAGTATAGCTGATATCAACGAGCGCAGCGCAGTTATCCAAGCAATTGAGGATTCAGGAAAAGAAATAGTCCATATCACCCGTGATCAGGTCTTACAATTTGCTGGAAATATGCTCGAAGTAGAAGGCTCAAGGGACAAAAAGCTCTTGGTTATGTCAGAAGCAGCTTACAACGCACTGTCGAAAGATCAGTTACACATTATAAAAAATCATAATAAGATCGTATATTGTTCACTGGAGACTATTGAGAAGTTTGGAGGAGGGAGTGCAAGGTGTATGATGGCCGAAATTTTCCTTCCAAAGATCCACTAAGGGTATTCCCTTAATTATTTCTACCTATTCCAACCACCCAGAATGCTAGATAGACGACGTTAAATGTTAAAGTTTGATATTTCTTTGATATTTATAGCTTGATATATCAACATTTTACCCTTTTCATACGTACTTTACTTAGAGTTTATTTTTATTTTTTATATCCATGAACATAGTTAATAGATTTTTTAGAACTGTCGCGCGATGGTTTTCTATCTCTGCAAGGAGAAGGAGGCTGTTATTAGGCGATGAGGAGTACGAGAAGTGGTTAGGTATTTAATATACACGACCTAAAGCTTTCACTGCAGAAATCTTTATTCGTACCGTCCCATTGGAACTACCGTATAGCACAAGGCTTGCTTTTATTAGCAGGCCATTGTTGTTTTAGGTAGTATAGAAAGGGAATTCAGATGTCAGATTATAGATGGCAAACTAATATTGAAGAATCAGATTAAGGAGACGATGTCATTCGATGGACTTATTCCTTTGCTTGAACTGAATCTCTTTCAATCAGTGATGATACCAGCAGCTCAAGCTGTGATATACGATCTGATTGCAAATCTGTAGTTGATTGATTTTCCTTATTAGTTTTCGTCAATTCGTTTATGATCTTTTGTTGATCCTTAATTGCTTCTACTAACAAGCCAACGGCCTCAGTGTAATCAATACTGTAAAATCCATCTTCTCCTTGATTTACAAGCTCTGGTACGACATCTTGAACTTCTTGAGCGATCATACCTATCTGTACTCCTGTCGTCTTATCATCCTTCCAAACATAGCTTACCCCTCTTAAATCCAACACACGCTCTAGGCTACCTTCTAACGTGATAATATCTGTCTTTAAGCGACGATCAGACGACGATCTAGATATTATACCGTCAGAAGTATAGCGTAAATCGTTTGTACCTGGCAAAGGAGGTAGTACCTCTATTTTAACCGTACCATTGACATGTAGATCTGCGGTCGGGTTGGTGATGCCAATGCCGACATTGCCATTTTCAATAATTGACATCTTGGTATCACCATTTGCTCTTAAATGAAGCTTTCCTCCTGCACCTGTTACACTTCCCAAGACAACATCATTTTCATCCCCGTCATATCGTACGACTTCATTAAGTGCGCCTCCTATGCCTTTCATCAAGATCCTGCTGTTTCCATTTGTTGAGTTAGCAGCAACGTGCAGATCAGCATTGATTCTTAGTACATTATTATTAAACTCTCCATATACCAAAGCTTCCGTCGAGTCTACACTCGTATTAGAGATAAAAAGCTTGTTACTCCCTCTATGATTATAACCAGCAAAGTTGCCTAAGAAAACATTGCCGCTTCTACTTCCTTGATTTGAAAAGGATAAAGCCCCAGCGTTATGTCCTATATAAACAGAAGTACTAATCAACGTATCAAATAGCCCTGCTGCTGAGCCTATACAAACACTATGTAGTCCTGCTTTACTTAAGGAGCCAGCTCCATTACCTATATATACTTGACTTCCTCCGCTGATGTTAGCCTTACCAGATCCGCTACCTACAAAAACATTGCTATTGCCGCTATGATTATCTAAACCGGCATCGTTTCCAAAGAAGACATTAAAACTGCCACTTCTATTATTTCTCCCGGTTTGAAAACCAAGAAATGAATTGGACAACCCTGTAACATTTTCGTAGCCTGCTTCATAACCTACAAAGACATTTTTATCGGCATCATTGCTATATCCGGCAAAAGATCCTAAAAATGTATTGAAGTTGCCGTCATTATCGTAGCCTGCGTAATAGCCCAAGCCAACATTCTTCTCTCCGTTGTCAGCGTCTTGCCCGGCAGATGACCCTATAAAGGTGTTATAATCTCCACTAAGATATTCTCCTGCATAATAGCCCAAGCAAGTATTGTAATTTGTAGAATCTATGCTATATCCAGCACCATTCCCGATCAGGGTATTATTATCTCCGGCATGTAAGTCATCACCAGCTTCATAGCCTATGATAACATTACCCTCGCCACTCTCGTTATCTTCCCCTGCATCTTCACCTATAAAGACATTGTATGATCCTGAAGTGTTATCACTTCCCGCGTCTTCACCGATAAAGACGTTTCGACTCCCTGATATATTATCCTTTCCAGCATCATCCCCAATAAAGACATTGGCACGCCCAGTTGTATTCTCTTTGCCTGCATCGCTACCTATAAAGACATTGTACTTACGTTGTGTCGTTTCCACTTTCTGTCCAGCATTCTTTCCTATATAAAGTGAAGTACTATCTGTGCTCAAATACACCTCTAAAAAGCCTTCGATCTGACTCAGCGGATTTTGTGCTTGAAGTGTACCGATTATTAAAAACATGAGTACCGTTAATGCTTGTTTCATAATTGAAGCTTTTAGTTCTGTTTGCTTCAGTAAAGATGAGTTTGGGGCAACACCATAACCTATATGAAATCATAGATTTTTTTACTGAGAGAGGGGGTCAAATGTCGAATTAAAAGATTCCACGAAGAGGAGGCTACGGCATTGAAACAATAGGTTAAGGCCAGCATATAACGAGCCTCTGCTTAAAAGAAACCCTCTGCCCTTCGAACATCTCCCTTACAAAGGATGGTCTTTAACTCAACGACACAGGGGCTCATCAGGCCTAGATCAAAAGAATAGTGACGACGGTTAGCAGACGACGGACCACTTTCAAGATCAAGCTACAAGTTCAAGTGTCAAGTTCAAAGGAAGACCCTCTGTCCTTAGGACATCTCCCTTACAAGGGAGAAATATAAGTGATATGCAAGCACACTCTGTCAAAGATCAAACTCAAGTGTCAAGTTCAAGATCAGAGTTCAGATGAGAAAGACATAAAACACATAGAAACCAAAGTACGCAAGCACAGATTAGGCTAAGCCTCATGTAGTGTAACCTGCCTTGCAGCAAGTACTTCTTCTGCTTCTTCCCTATCTGGATCAGGGAGGCAACAATCTACAGGACAGACTGCAGCGCATTGTGGTTCTTCATGGAAGCCTACACACTCAGTGCATTTGTCAGGGACGATAAAGTATAGTTCATCATGGACAGGTGCTTGGTCGTCATCAACGCCAACGATCTTACCATTTTCAAGGGTGTATTCTCCTTTGACGGAAGTTCCTTCAGACATCTTCCACTCTACACCACCTTCATATATGGCATTATTTGGGCATTCTGGCTCGCAAGCTCCACAGTTGATACATTCGTCTGTTATAAATATTGCCATTTAGTAGTGTGTTAGGTTGCAAAGGTAAGTTGATACTCAACGTATATCAATAACCAGAACACTTAATTGTTGTAAAGTCTTGGAAAAAGCATTTGCGAAAGCGATAATACTCGCTATAGAGTAACCTTAGTTAGACTGCGACTGAGATCTCGGGACGTTACGCACAGCACAACTGGCGAAAGAGACAAGGACATACGAGCCAAAGCAAACTATCAAAGCAAAGCTTGCATCCACAATCAAAGCTGCCAAGGTAGAGAGGATCACCAACCATAGGCGCCAATCCTTAAACATACTTCCTCCTTTCAATGAGAAAAAGCCCATTTTGATATTCATACAGATGGCGGTAGTCAATATAGCTGCCATCGGCAACCAAGCAGGATTAATGACATTGTCCTGTGCATAGATCAAGATATAACCGCTCACTACACCGGCTGCAGCTGGAGATGGAAGGCCATTAAAGTCCTTCATATAGTCCATCGTGTTGAACTTCGCCAATCTGAAAAGCGCCGAAAGCACATAGAAGATACTGGCCAAGAGGGCTTCTGTATCCCCAAATAAATGGTAAAAAAGATAACCAGGTGCAACACCAAAGCTGATGAGATCCGCAAGAGAGTCAAGTTGTTTGCCCAGTTCGCTCTTAACATTGAGCGCTCTAGCCACTAAACCATCCGCCAAATCAAGCACCATAGCCGTGATGATGAAGTAAGCCCCTATAACGGGGTCACCAAACAATATGGCAAGCATACCGCAGACAGCATTGCATAAAGTTATCGCGTTAGGAATCTTAGACATCTCGATGATTACTTCTCAAATATAACGGAGTTAGGCTAGTTTCTCTGATATTAAAAGTTAACAATTTGAAGATATTACATCTTAATATACGCAAATGACAATAGTTCAATCATCTTCTGAACTTTTGCGATTACAGCCGATAACTAAAAAATGTACATCACAATCGATAGACTCTTATCTTAATGTCCTGGATCATACCATATGAATCAAGAATTGTGCATCTTACGGTGAGTTGCAGTTGTCAGTAGCAATGGCTGCTCATAATTGAATAGTCCGACAATAATCAGGAACTCAAACTTTATCCACCGTGATGTTCAAAGAAAACCAACTTTACTTCTTATCATCACATCTTATATAGAGCTGAAATGTTAGATGTAAATGTAACCGACCAAGTCGCCTTTAGTGACTTCATAAGTACTTTCAAGAAGGCCGTGCATTCGGCATTTCACGAGAGAGACAAAATAGACGAGTTTATACAAAAGAGGGGATTCCCGGCATTGGTACTTCGTGAGATCATGGCAACAACACCTCTTGCTGTTGCGATCCCTTCTGAGTATGGAGGCCGAGGGTGTATCGTAAACGAATGTCTCGGGCTTCTTGAAGCTGCGTCGTATGAGTCTCTTCCGTTAACATTGACATTTGGTATCAACATAGCCCTCTTCCTTGAGCCGGTTGCCAAATACGCGCAAGAGGAAGTCAGACAAGGGATATTCGATCGATTCTTGCAAAAGCAAAATATGGGTGGTTTGATGATCACCGAGCCCAATTATGGTAGTGATGCACTCAATATGCAGACCTCTAATGTCCTACAAGGAGATCATTATCACATACAAGGGACGAAGCATTGGCAAGGCCTAACAGGTCTGGCTGACTACTGGATTATGACCTCTCGCAACAAGAATGATGCAGGCAAACTAGGTAGAGACGTTGATCTCTTCATAGTAGACGAACAGCAGCCCGACCAACGTATCATTGTAGAAGAGTACTATAACACATTGGGCCTCTACCCTATCCCTTATGGTAAAAACAAAGTGGATATAAAGGTGCCTACTCAGTACAAGCTTGTACCTGAGACCACTGGGCTTAAGATGATGATTGATACTTTGCATCGTAGTAGATATCAATTTGCAGGTATGGGTATGGGCTTTATAAAGAGGATGCTCGATGAAGCCATCAAGCACTGCAATGAGAGATATGTAGGCGGAAAGCCACTTAGCGCTCTCGATCAAGTCAAATATCAAATCTCAACCATACAAAGTGCATATACCGCTTGCTCTGGGATGTGTCATAGAGCAGCGTCTTATAGCAGTATCAAAAACAATCTCGCTGGAGATCTCGTTGAAGCCAACAGCATAAAAGCTTACCTAACAGACCTTATGCAGATGTCGGCTCAGACACTGACGCAAGTTTCGGGTGGTAATGGTTATAAGATGGAAAATATTGGTGGTAGAGGCATCTTAGACTCACGACCCTTTCAGATATTTGAAGGGTCAAACGAGATGCTTTATACACAGATTGGTGAGATGGTGCTTAAGATGATGAAGAGGTCCAAGACACCTAATCTTTTCGAATACTTATCTACCGCCTATGAGCTGACCAAGCGATCTGTTGATAGATTTAAGTCAGCGGTCAATGTGAGCATCTCAAGTCCTCAACCACAAAGGAAGGTGGTCGATCTTGGTAGAGTGATCGCTCGTATCATCGTCAGCGGTCAGGTTATAGAGCTGGGCGATAAAGGTTTCAGACCAGACTTAATCAATGATTGTCTTAAGAATATATCTCACGAGATCACATCTCTGATGTGCTCTTATGCAGGACACTCAGAGATAAGTCCTATCGAAGATTATCAATCTGAAAGTGCTTGGTTAGACTTTGCTTAAGACCGATCAAGGCTATTAATAGAAACTAAATAAGGGGCTAATCTGTAGATTAAGTGAGGCGGTTTGATAATTTTGTCTTCTAATGTTGATCCTATGAGACTTTACAGTATATCAATATTCTTCTTGTGTTTATGCTCTTGCAAGCCCTCTAATG
>CALIHL010000227.1 GCA_938022935.1 uncultured Saprospiraceae bacterium | reverse complement strand
CACTGGTTCAGAAAACTTATTCTCTTTACCAACAAATGCCTGTGTGAGATCTTTAAATGCTTTGTAAACAAATCCCAACAGCGGGATCTTTATAAAAAGGCTTTCTAATTTCTCAAAAATCGGTCTACCAACAAAGAGAGATGCAAGTAAGCCCACTCCAGTTAAGATCGCGATAACAATCAGCAAACCAAAACCGGGAAAGCGAAACTCAAATAGCGAATCAACAGCCACAACGACTTTATAAACGACATAAGCTGACAGCCCTATAGGAAGCAATATCGCAAGTCCAGTTAAGAAGTATCCAAGTAGCCGCTTGACCATATTCTAATTGGTAAGCTTATCTAAACATCTTATCGTCGTAGATACGAGATATGATCACCACTACAATTGCTACTACAGAAAGACCTAAACCATGCCCAGCATCGCTATGAGCCGCTGTTGCTAAGACTGCATCAAAGAAGAAGCCTGCATAAGCCCACTCTTTCAACACTTTGGATTGGCGAGATAAGATCGCGATGATACCCAGCACTTTGGCTATAGCTAATGGATAGATGATATAAGTTGGAAAGTTAAGTGCCTCGAAGAAGCCTTTAACCATATCATACTGAGTGAAGTACATGCCTGCTGAGAAAGCAAAAATAGCACACATGATCAGCGTCGAAACCCAGTATATAACTTTAGTAAGATCCATGATAGATTGTTTTTGCCCAATGTAAGCAGTGTAGAAGACTTTCTTTCGTAAAAAGAAGAACATCCTAATGCAACCGACAAATTGATCATGATATGGACCAGTACTATGAGACACTAATGTACTACCATCTTTGGACGGTTGTACCAGCATTCTTTCTTGGGACGGCTTTGATCTTCTTGACTAAAGGCACCAAAATCCACCGTCAACTCGGCAGGTTATACATGGTGCTCATGCTCATCACAGCCATCATCACCTCGTTCATGTCAGCAAGAGTGGGCCCAACCTTGTTTGATCATCTGGGCTATATACACTTGTTTAGCTTCTTGACACTCTACACAGTACCAGGTGCATATCTCGATATAAAGAAAGGAGATATCAAGGCTCATCAGCGTAAGATGATAGGCCTTTACGTCGGAGGTATGCTCATCGCTGGAGGGTTTACTTTTTTCCCAGGCAGATATATGTATTCCGTCTTTTTCGGCGCCTAATATCTCATGTCATTAGCTTATGATAATGTGGTAGATAATACATAACTTCATGACTTAATCTTTTCTTTTAAAAAAGAACTTCTATGGCAACATATAACATCAACGTTAACGGACAATCTAAAGAGGTCAATGTCGAAAGTGATACACCTTTACTTTGGGTACTTAGAGATAGCTTAGGTATGGTTGGCACCAAATACGGCTGCGGCATATCACAGTGTGGCGCATGCACGGTGCATATCGATGGCAAGGCAGCAAGATCTTGCTCAACACCTATCTCTTCCTTGGACGGTAAAAAGATAACAACGATCGAAGGGCTTTCTGCCGATGGATCTCATCCTGTGCAGCAAGCATGGATAGAGCATGATGTACCGCAGTGTGGCTACTGTCAGGCCGGTCAGATCATGAGCGCAGCCGCGCTGATTGATAGCAATAAAAACCCCTCAGATGGTGATATCGCAGAGGCCATGAATGGTAATATCTGCAGATGTGGTACTTACACTCGTATCAAAGCAGCAGTTAAGACAGCCGCCAAAAACGCGTAAGGCCTTTTATTATTCAACCTTCTTTTAATTACAATCAAGATGACAAATAATATAATTCAATCGAATAGAAGATCCTTTTTAAAGGCGAGTGCTGCAGCAGGTGGGGGTATGGTTTTAGGCTTTCAGTTAGTAAGCTGTAAGACGGAACCAAAGAGACCATCATTCGTCCAACCTATGTTAGAAGAACCAAAAGAATGGAGTAACCTCAATGGCTTCATCAGTATCGGTGAAAACGGAGTGGTCACCATCATGTCTCCTAACCCTGAAATCGGGCAAAATGTAAAAACATCGATGCCGATGATCGTTGCCGAAGAACTCGATGTTAGTTGGGACAACGTCATAGTTGAGCAAGCAGGACTTGACACTGACAAATACCAAAGACAGATCGCTGGAGGTAGTCAGTCTATAAGATTTGGCTGGGACGGTCTTAGAAAGGCAGGCGCTACTGCCAGACATATGTTGGTTGCAGCTGCGGCAGGGCAGTTAGATGTACCAGCTTCAGAATTGACGACTTCAGAAGGAGTGATCTATCATAAGGCAAGCGACAGAAGCTTGGGTTACGGTGATGTAGCGACAGCAGCCGCAACTATGGAAGTGCCTGAAGAAGTTGAACTAAAAGAGATAAAGGATTACAAAATCATTGGTACCGATACACGCAATGTTGACGGTTTTGATATAGCAACAGGTAAACCATTGTTTGGACTTGATGTACAGCGTCCAGGTATGCTCATTGCTATGATCGAGCATGCACCTGCATTTGGCATGAAGATCAAATCCATAGATGACAGTCAAGCTAAATCCATGCCTGGCATCAAAGATGTATTTACAATCAATGTAGAACCAGATGGCTTTGAAAAACAATGGTCAGATGTCAATGCGCATCCTGGACTTGTAGCGGTTGTTGGAGAGAGCACTTGGCAGGTTATGAAAGCCAAGAAGGCACTGAAGATAGAATGGGAGCAAGACACTAGTGCGGAGAGCTCATCTGATCATGAAGCAAGTCTAGCTGGTCTTGTTGCTAAGTCAGCTGAAGCAGCCCGTAAGGATGGTAACGTTGATAACGCTTTCGCAAATGCTGTAAAGATTGTAGAGAAAACATACAATGCTCCTTTCTTGGCGCATAACACGATGGAGCCAATGAACTTCTTTGCTCATGTCACCAAAGACAAAGCAGAATTAGAAGGACCAGTACAGACTGCACAATTTTTAAGACCTACTGTTTCGGCAGTATGTGGCATACCAGAAGAGAACATCACTATTATGATGACCCGTATGGGAGGAGGATTTGGTAGAAGATTATATGGTCACTATGGTACCGAAGCAGCTGTCATCTCACAGAAAGTGGGCGCTCCTATAAAGTTAGTCTACAGTAGAGAGGACGATATGACTCAAGGTACTTACAGACCAGCCTATAAGGTGACGTACAAAGCCGGCCTTGACGCAGATGGTAACATGATCGCATTTCACGTAAGAGGAGCTGGGACACATGGTAGTCCAGTATTCGCGGATAGATATCCAGCAGGCACAGTAGATAACTACCTTGCGGAAAATCATACCCTTGAATCAAACATATCAACTGGTGCATGGCGAGCACCAAGATCTAACTTTATAGCTACAGCTGAGCAGTCTTTCTTAGACGAAGTAGCAGAAGCAGCAGGTAAGGATCCAATTGATTTTAGATTAGAACTGTTTGACAGAGCAGATAAGAATCCTGTAGGAGAAAAGAACGACTACGACGCAAAAAGATATGCAGGTGTACTCAAGTTAGTAAAAGAAAAATCTAACTGGGGCTCAACTGAAGAAGGTGTCTATAGAGGTGTGTCAGCATACTACTGTCACAATTCTTACGTAGCACAAGTACTTGATGTAACTATTGAAGATGGCGCACCTAAGGTTAAGCGCGTATGCTGTGCAGTGGACTGCGGTATAGTGGTCAATCCAGAGGGAGCGATCAATCAGATAGAAGGCGGTATTGTAGATGGTATCGGACATGCTATGTATAGTGCGCTCTCATTTGACAAGGGAAAGCCGAAGCAAAATAACTTCAACAATTATAGACTGATCCGTCACAGTGAAGCACCAGAATCAATAGATGTGCACTTTGTAGATAATGGAGAAAGACCAACTGGTCTCGGAGAGCCATCACTACCTCCGATTGGAGCGGCATTAGCTAACGCTCTGTATAAGGCAACAGGCACGAGGTTGTATACGCAGCCTTTTAATGAGCAAGAAGCTCTATTGGGATAGAGTACTTTTAAAATAAGATTGAACAAAAGGAGGTGCACTGTGCACCTCTTTTTTTATACCTATAACTGAATGCTAATTTTCTCAATCTTTAGTGTTATAAGGGAGGCTCTGTCGGATATGGCGTGGGGTCCAAGCTCGCACAGGCTTAAAAGGAAGAGTGAAAGCACCATCACATCCTCACTACATTATGATGAAACGCTAATAATGGCTTTTAGGACTTGCATAATACTTTCTTTTAACTGAGATAATAGATCCGACGCTTTTGCTCAACTTTTCTAAAAAGTTGTAAATAGAAAAACTAAAGAATAAGAGAGTGAAGAGATTGCATCCCCTTCCTCTAATTTCAAATTAAAGAACAGCAATATAGACTCTGCGTATGTTGGCCGTCTAAGACTTGTATTACAGCGATATTCTCACACGCTTTGTCCAAGTCTTTCTACATTTGCCTACTCATAATATGTACATGAATAAGATCTTATCTTTTGGGGTTATGTCCTTAGTAATAATGGCTACTTCTTTAGGCATAAATGCTCAAGGGCTAACACCATTACAAGAAGAATATCAGCTTCACATCCACAAGACTGATGACGCCATAAGAGTAGATGGTCAGCTTGATGAAGCTGTCTGGCAGACCGCTGAAAGAGCAACTAACTTCTGGATGTCATTTCCCATAGACGATCGTAGAGCTGTTAAGGAGAATCAGACTGAAGCCATGATAACATATGATGATAAATTCATATATGTCGCAGCCATCTGTCATGGTGCTGGGCCTTATGTGATGCCTTCATTAAAGCGAGACGCAAGAGCGTTCTGGCAAGGAGATGCCTTTGGGGTTGTCTTCGATCCAGTCAATGAAAAGACCAATGGTTTCAACTTTAACGCAAACAGCTCGGGTGTACAATCAGAATCTCTCATCACTGGCCAAACCGGAACTCGTGGAAGCGGAGGCGGTAGCCAAGGGGTTAATGGCGCTTGGGACAACATATGGATATCTGAAGTACAGATACTGGAAGATAGATGGACCATTGAAATTGCAATTCCATTTAAGTCTCTTCGATTTAATGAAAATAAGATATGGGGGATCAACTTCCTAAGAGGACACAGTGCCACTAACTCTTATCACATGTGGTCTCCGGTCCCAGTACAATTCAGAGGCGTCGATCTTGGATATACTGGTGCACTGGTCTGGGATGAATCTCCAGTAAAGTCTAAAAGCAATATTTCAATTATACCTTATGCGCTCACTTCAACATTTAAAGACATAGAAAACAATGAGCCATCTGACAACAACTTTCAGATCGGTGGTGATGCAAAGATCGCTATATCGTCTGGTCTCAATCTTGACCTCACGCTCAACCCAGACTTCTCTCAAGTCGATGTTGACGAACAAGTAACTAATCTAACTACAGTCAATATCAGATTTCCAGAAAGGAGATTGTTCTTTTTAGAAAACAGTGATCTGTATAGTGACTTTGGCATACCTCCTATGCGACCCTTCTTTTCAAGACGTATAGGGCTCGATGATGATGGTAACGCCATCCCCATAACTTATGGAGCAAGACTCTCTGGTAATATCAATAAAGATCTTAGGATCGGTGTGATGAACTTGCAGACAAAGGCCAAAGATGAATTTCTTGGGCAGAACTATACTTCCGTAACTGCACATCAACAAGTATTTGGCAGATCGATTGTAAAAGGTTACTTCCACAACCGTCAAGCTTATAGAGAAGGAGACTTCTTAGACGACGACTTTAATCGTACGGCAGGATTAGAATATTCTTATCGCTCAGGTGATGGAAGGTGGCAAGCCTTTGGTGGTTATGGTAAGTCATGGAGTCATCAGCTTAATAATGATAATTACTTTTATAATGTTGCTGTTGGTTTTGATAGTAGAACAATTGGATTCTACACCAACCTTGCTGGCATAGGAAACAATTATAGAGCGGATATGGGATTCATCCCAAGAGCACAGCACTATGATGCCGTTGAAGATAGAACACACATCATCGGGTTTAATCATGGTTTCACCAGAGCCAGCTATAAGATTTTTCCAACTGACAACTCTACCATCAACGCTCACACCTTCTCAGCGCGCAATGTCTTGGACTATACAAAAGATGGCTGGGACTTGATTCAAAATATCACAACTGTGGCTTACAATCTGAGTATGGCCAACTCCAGTAGATTTGAGTTATCAGTGTCTCATGAAGAGCAAGGCTTGATCTTTCCTTTTGGCTTCACTTCTGAAAATCCTTTGCCTGCTGGCAAATATGTCTTCAATTACGTGGAAGCAGAATATAGATCTGATAGTAGAAAGTTCTTCAGTTACTCACTTGGTGTAAGAAGAGGAGGGTTCTTTAACGGAGACAGGTCAGAATACTCTGTCGATCTAAGATATAGAGCGCAACCATGGGGAAACTTTAGCGTTAGGTTTGTACAAAACGATCTGGTGTTCCCTGAAGAGTTTGGTGAAACCAAGCTTTTTTTAGTAGGACCAAAATTTGAATTAAACTTTTCAAGAGACTTATTCTGGACTACATTCTTACAATACAATACACAAAGAGAAAACTTCAACATCAACAGTCGGATCCAATGGAGATTCAAACCACTATCGGATCTCTTTATCGTTTATACTGACAACTATGCGACGGACATCTGGGGTCCAAAGAATAGAGGCCTTGTCATCAAGATGAACTACTGGCTAAACCTATAATTAGATCATGCTCGAGCAAATAGATTTTAAAAAGGAGAGTCAAAAGATCATCGATTGGATCGATAATTTTTATACAGATCTAAAAGGTCTGCCTGTAAAGTCGCAATCTAAGCCAAAGGATATTTATAATCTCATTGCCGCTGAGATTCCAAAAGAAGGAGAATCGTTAGATGATATTCTAAAAGACACAACAGATATTATTCTTCCAGGTATCACGCATTGGCAACATCCTAATTTTCATGCATACTTCCCCGCCAATAGTAGTATCGAGTCACTCTTTGCGGAAATGATCACAACTGCCTTAGGTGCTCAATGCATGATCTGGGAGACATCACCTGCAGCTGCTGAACTTGAGGAACGCATGATGGAATGGATGAGAGATGCCATGGGCCTTCCTGCGAATTGGGAAGGTGTTATACAAGACACTGCTTCTACAGCTACCTTATGTGCCATCATCAGCGCAAGAGAGAGAACGACAAACTTCACTTCCAATGAAGAAGGCGTTCCTCCAGGCTTAAGAATCTACTGTTCTACTCAGACGCACTCATCGATAGAGAAAGGAGTCGTGATATCAGGTATAGGTAGAAAGAACCTTGTAAAGATTGGCGTTGACGATCAACAACGGCTCTCTCCTACTCTTCTAAAAGATCAGATAGAAAGGGATCTAAAAAATGACTTAAAGCCATGCTGCGTCATTGTAGCACTCGGGACAACAAGTACAGTTGCCATAGATGAACTCACTGAGATATCTGCGATCTGCCAAGAGTATAACATCTGGTTACACATCGACGCCGCTTATGCTGGCACAGCCTTATTTCTACCAGAGTATCAATGGATGATGGATGGTGGTGACAGCGCGGATAGCTTTGTTTTCAATCCACACAAGTGGCTATTTACCAATTTTGACTGTACGGCCTACTATGTAAAAGATGCCGATCACTTGATCAAGACTTTTGAGATACTGCCAGAATACCTAAAGACCAAAACACGCGGACTTGTAAACGACTATCGCGACTGGGGCGTTCCTTTAGGCAGAAGATTCAGAGCACTAAAACTTTGGTTTGTCATGAGAAGTTATGGACTCAATGGCATACAGCAAAAACTTAGAAACCACATAGAGCTCAACAATTACTTCGCTGCTAAGATCCAAGATCATCCTAAGCTTGAATTGATCCAAGAACCTTTCTTAAACTTCACTTGCTTCAGACATGTCGGAGAGGATACTTATAGCTTACAACAGCTCAATCAAATGAACGAACAGATCATAGAGTCCATCAACAAAAGCGGCAAAGCTTTCTTATCGCACACTGTTGTAAATGAAATGTATGTGATCAGAGTTGTGATTGGTCAGACTTATGTGGAGCAGGTGGATGTTGATGATCTTTATGCGACTTTGATTGAGCATCTGCCTTTAGGTTAGACCTTTTATGATAATCTTAATATTACGTTTGCTTGATAAGTCTTATATTGAAATAGGTTACCGAAAAACATATGAAGCTCTATCAGATTGTACTATTCCTTTTTGTAGCTTTTGGACTCACTAGTTGTACGCAATCTCCTTCGAATAAAGAGGATCTTGCCTATACTAATGAAAAAGATTTTATCATTGACGAGGTGGTATATGATCTCTACAGTCATCCAAAACTTAACGGTGTCACTCCAATGCCAACTCATGTCCCAAAATTGAACGGATGGTCAGAGTATAGTCATCAACTTCAAGGAAAGTACTTGGATCACCTTGGAAAAGAAGAGAGAAAAAAATACGATCGAATGAGGAACCAGCAACTTCGAGATCATTTCGAATATCTCGAGCAAAATCCAAATCAATAGGCAGGAATCATCTATTTGGTTCGCTGATTTAATTATAACTGTGCTGCAATTAATACTTGAGCACAACTATGAGATTGCAACCTCATCCGTCCAGTACTAACTAAAAACTACTATCGGGCCAAAAGTTAAAAAAGGATTGTGCTTATAAATCCCCACGCGCGCCTTTCATTCTTAAAGGATACCCGCTCGCTTTACAATACTGAAATACTGCTTTACCAACGAAGAAGCTGTCTACTATCACTATAATCCTCTAATTGAGCTACTTACTTAAAGTTAAGCGCTACCGCTATCAGAGATTTGCAATCTCTGATCCTTTATTCTCCTACCAACTCCTCAAAATCCAGTTTAATCAATTCCCAGTGCTTTCCTTTTAAACAAAGCGGGTCCATTTCATGATCGGCCTTTTCAAAATTGGTCAACTGTAATACTACTTCATTATTTGTCGAACTATAAGGATACCTCTTTTTATAAAAACCAAGCAACTCTTCCAATGTAAACTGTTCGAGTAAAGCATGAATATCCCAAAAATCCTTCTTCCGACCTCCTCTACTGATCACTTCTAACTTCATCGCTGCTATCTCTTCGAGGCTTGAGATTCTTACTCTTTCATAAGAAAGAATAGGATATACAAATGGGTCAGTATAAAACATGTCGAGCTTCACAATTTGTTCTACGTCTTTTCCTACGAAACAAGAATTGCCCATGGTTTTATTAACCCACTTTTCTCTACTGATATAAGGAAACTCTTTTTTGAGTTTCCGATAAATTAAAGGAAAGTCTATGCCTTCGTATTCAACATCTGTAAACATGTCAATGTCCACTGACATTCGATGGCCGAGCAAAAGACTGAGAGATGTACCACCAACCAATCTAAAACTTTCCAACTCTTTCATATCCATTAGTAGAATGAGCTGTTCCCAAAGTAGATCTGACACAGTTTCTCTATAAAACTTCATCTCTATATCGGATTCCGTACAGTAATATACTGCTTTACGTTTCTCGCGTATTGAGGAACGAAAGACTCGCCAATTTCAATTATCTCAACTCGTATATTCTCAATCCCGTATAGCTTAATTAGCTCCATTATCTCTTTCTTGCTACCTCTTTCCAGAACTCGTTGAATGATGGATCTTTTATGCTGATATACATCAATATTTTCCAACTTAGTATCCCAGAAGATTGCCGATCGAAACTTCCCTTTTAACGGATGTGAGGCATTTTGCTGAGCGCGCAATGTTTCATTTACCTCATAGAAAGCTTGTAACATCATGAAGTACTCCTTTTCGATACCAAAGTACTCGCCAAGCTTTATTGATAAACCTGGGTTCATTCCTCTTCTCTCCTTTGTTATCGCATTTATGGTTTGAAAGTGCTCACCAATTGATTTTGAGAAGGCAACACCCTTGAGATTCCTCTTTTTGATCTCTCTTTTGAGTATAGCTCCAGGATGAATTCCCTTCACTCGGTCGTATGATGGTAAAGTATTCATACTTCAAAAATACAACTATTTAAACAATTTTGTTTAAATAAACATTTTTTAGACGAAACTCCTATTTTTACTATTGAGAAAGATCCGATTATAAGAACAAGACTTATCTAGTGATTTTACGAGTGCTTGACAGGGCGAATTATCACAGCTTAAAGAACACCACTTAGCTCTAACATAGAAGGTAAATCAGATGTGCAAAATAAAGCTGCATCACAAACGCTGCAGATGCTGATGACCCTTTTAACACCTTGAATGAGCATCTTCATCAAAAATAAACCATACCGCTATCAGAGATTTTCAATCTCTGATCATTTATAACTGTACTATAATTTATATTTGAGCAACCTCTATGAGATTTTTAAGCTCAATCATCCAATCGCTAACTAAAGCTCTGAAAACACCCCTTTCCTAACATTCTGAGAAACAGATATATCAGTAAGTTGATTTCCTGCTATCTGGCCTCCAGATAGTAGGAGGTCTCCATACTTTTTATAATTGGGCCATGGAGATTGGAACCTTGCAATTGTATCAGAATATTTAGAATAAAAATCCCACTGTGTCACCAAGCGAGATGTCTTGTCAACATAGACTTCATACTTGTTGTCAGGTGTCACCCCTACTCCAGCAAAAGTCAACTCAAGTACATCTGCATCTGCACCAAGTGTGGTCGTGTCTTGACCTACAGTTTTAAGGGTCACTCCCGAATCTTTTAACTTGAATGGCATCACCAACCAATAGCTATCATTGATCCACATCTTATAACCTTGATCGATGTACTTAGCGATCGTATCAGCATTAGTCAACTTAACTCCATCCTTAGACACTTGCCCTGTCTGATCTTCTAAGTTGATGATCATAGAAACTTTGTCGCCAGGTATATCCAATCGATTCATCATAGCTTGCTTGTCCCATAGATGTGATCTTCTACCGAAGAAGGTCCAGCCAATATATCTGGACGCATCCCATGCTTCTCTTCCGCCCATCGCTTCCATCACTTCATCTGCAACGGCGATTGCTGCAGCATCCGAGTCTACCGCATTAAAACCTGCCACTGCTGGATTGACTTCATTAGAAGTTGTAGCGCTTGGATCTGACTTACATGCTATGATTGACAGCATGATTAGCATGCAGAAAAAAGAAGTGTAGTTGCTCATTTGAATCATTTACGAAAGTGAAACGAATATAATCTAACTCGCCTTATACCTATAAACCAAGCTCGTCATAATCAGAAATAATAAAGCGATCAGTCCCAGCGCCATCCTAAGATCAAACTGATCCGCCAAAAAACCTATCACCGGTGGACCAAACATAAATCCTGCATACCCAATGGTCGTAGACATCGCGATGCCCATTCCCGGCTTGATATCTGGGAAGCTACCCGCGAGACTGAAGACGATCGGAACAATATTGGCCAAGCCAAGACCGACCAGTCCAAACCCTAAGATGACCAGAGCAGGATGAAGTAAAGTCAAGATCAAAGCGATCCCAATGAGAGACAATATCGCTCCTCCTAACATCATCGCGCGATCTCCATATATCGCCCTACCCTTATCACCAAATAATCTCCCAACAGTCATCATAGCCGCAAAACCTATCAAGCCAAATGCATGAAAATCCTTGCTCGACCCAACGATGTGCTTCATATAGTTGGTACTCCAATCTGACATCGCACCTTCTCCCATCATACAGCAAAATGCTATAATGCCAAGTCCAACGATAGGACCCTTCGGGAGCGCAAATAGCACCTCTTCTTCCACTTTAGCTTGTATGACATCGGGGTATAGGAACCGCGAACTAACTATCAGTATCAACAATCCAAGGATCGCTATCGTAGAAAAGTGTTGCACCAAGGATGAATCCATCGAGATAAAGAAGCTACCTACTAATCCACCTATGACCATACCGATACTGAATAATGCATGAAACATAGTCATGATCGGCATACCCACTTCTTTCTCAACTTCTACAGCTTGAGCATTCATCGCTACGTCCATGATACCAGTCGATGCACCCATCAAAAAGAAGGGTAAGAAGATCATCATGGGTTCTGGTACAAATGGAATCATCAAAAAGAACAATGGAAACAAGAAGCCTGAAACGCGAGTCACATATCGGCTTCCTTTGACATTGATCAGCCAACCCGTGATAGGCATAGCGATAAAGGCTCCTATAGAATGTGCTAAAAGGACAAAACCCAACAACTTATTATCTAAGGCAAAATCCTCTTGCAAGCGAGGAATTCTAGATGCCCAAGAAGCAAAAATGAAGCCATTGACAAAGAAATATACATTGACGGCCCAGCGAAAACTCATAGTATCTTATGCGTTACTGTAAAGATGAAGAACCATGTGGCTTTGAAAAACCTAATGATGAAAAACTTCATATCTGAGGTCAAATTCTCGCTTTAAAGCCCTTTTCATTCTGCTCGTCGTGTAAATATCCCTGAAAATGAGGATACGCGCTATGAACATCGTGCTTACCTTTGAATCGCACGCAGCAACCAAAAAAGACCGATACACACGAGATAGTAAGTTTTTTCGTACGTATTCGAATGTTAGTATTAGAGTAGTCTCTTTTAGAGAGCTGCTCTTTTTTTTGCCCTTATCGCTCTGATATGTGTCCGTCTTTATGCTATGTTGAACATAGCTCAATCAAAGCTCCATATGCGCTAACTTAAACAGCAACAGCCGCTTCGTTTTTTAAATTATTTTAATAAAATTGAAGAAAACGAAAATCCTATTCATATATTAACTCAATGATGCTTATGTCCCATAATAAATTGTTCTGCTCAAAATAGAAGATTTAGAAACATGACCATATTATCTTCTATACCAGTCAACATAGACTCCAAGACTGATGGAGTAACTATTAAGCTTAATCTGTTTAGCAAGGGTGACAAGCCAAATTGGAGAGATGATTTCCCAATGGAGATCATTAGAATGGTTGGAGCCAGATTTACTATAACAAATCATCATCTCACCGACTTAGCTATCCAGAGGATTTTCTTAGTCATCCTTAAAGAAAACTTGATACATAAAATCTATAGTCCATCGGCGACTCACACTGTCACAAGCCAAGAGCTCACCTTTGCTTTTGAAGATGATACTCTAATCGATGTACTCGACAACCACAAGGCTGAATTGTGCAAATTGATGATTTACACCAATAACGGAGCGATCATCAGTGAAGCATTTGACGGAGACAAAGTTGAAAGTCAACTCAAGTATCTAAACAATACAGATCATCGAGAATATAGAAATACTTACAGCGGCAACTTTGTACGACTTATTCAACATGACAATTGGGTAATAATTGTCAATGAATTATCCATCGAAGAAAGAGAAGATTTGTTAATATGACTTATCTAAATAACAGATAGAGTTGCATCAGAAATCATCAGAACTTGACGCGGTGCATAATTCCCAGTCAGTCGATAAGAAAAGGAGTTGCTCTTTTTTTGTTCTTATTATCTCTGATAATTGCTTGTCTTTATGCTACAAGCTTTGATTGAGCGTTAGCATAAGATAGATAAACAGTCATATGAGAAAGGGTTTGATTCTGATAATTGGTTTGTTCTTACTTTTTAGTTGTTCTTCAGATGAGCAAGTAGGCATATTTGATACGTACCCGATCTCATTTATACCTGATAAAGCGGAGATCGTAGGCTCTTCTACGTATTACTATACCGATACGATCATCTTTAAGACAGCCAACTTACTGACTGAGGCTCTTGACTCAGCAAGGATGAGTTCGATCATATCAACCTACTTCGATGGAGATACATCGAGAACTAACTTCCCGATCAAGTCGATACAGTTTACAGATGCCACACAAGCCATTGTGACTGCTGGTCAGAGCAATCAAGGTCGATTTACAGAGAGAAGCGGCATCGGTACAATCGAAACATCAGAGCCTATCGCATTTAAAGTAAACTCAGATCTAGAGACTTTGATCACCTGCATTACGATCACTAACAAACGCATCGTTGATACCATTCAAGAAGCTGACTTTATCGAAGGTCTTGACACTTTCGTAAATATTGAAACTGAACTACCCTTTCAGCTGAAGGTCGTAGATACAGATGTGATGGAGATAGGATATTGCAATCCATTTAATGAATTAGATCAAGTAGGAGAGTTTGCAACTCGCAACGGACTACAAAACAACGAAAGAATCGTAACGCATCGAACCGATCTGGTATTTAAGCGTTCTAACAACTAATCAAGCAAAAGACATGACGACACCACTCATAGACCGTGAGATCTTCTTCGGTAACCCTACTATTGTTGGCGGACAAGTAAGCCCTGACGGAAAGTATATATCTTTTATAAAGCCATACAAAGGCATGCTCAATATCTGGGTCAAAGAGAAAGACACTTCCTTCGATAGTGCACTGCCGATCACCAATGATCAAACGCGTCCGATCACTTCCTACTTCTGGAGTCGAGACAGCAAGTATTTACTCTTTGTACAAGATAAAGGTGGAGACGAGAACTATCACCTCTACTCTGTTGACCCAAGTAAAGCCGCAGGAGGCATACCTACAGCGACCGATTTGACTGACTATGGAGCTATCCGCGCTATGATCATGGCACTTCCAAAGAAAGATAGTGACATTATCTATGTGGGCATCAATGATCGTGATCCTGCTT
>CALIHL010000226.1 GCA_938022935.1 uncultured Saprospiraceae bacterium | reverse complement strand
GACATGGTGCGCATCTCCGATGGAAGAATGAGTGGGACGGCATTTGGTACTGTGTTTTTGCACGTATCGCCAGAGTCTGCAGCAGGAGGTAACCTTGCACTCGTAGAAAATGGAGATATCATAAAGGTAGATGTGCCCAATCGATTACTTAATCTTAAGGTCTCCGATGAAGTACTAGCAGAACGGCGTAAGAATTGGCAGCCAGAAGACTTGGGTTATGATCGAGGTTATGTGGAGATGTATATCAGAGATGTGGAAGAGTCGCACTTAGGTGCAGATCTAAAGTTTTTAAAAGGAAAGTCCGGAAGTGAAGTGACGAGGGATTCACACTAGTAGTAGCTTATGGTATAAATCTGAACAAACAATTATAAAAGAGACATATGGCACGGATTATATTTCCAGTATTACTTCTTGAGTTTTTCTGTATCTGGCATGTCTTCAATAACGATAAAGATCAGAAGTGGTACTTCATCATTGGCTTGATCCCATTCTTTGGTAGCTTGTATTATCTCTATGATTCTATTTATGTATCCGATGGGGCTGCTTCATCTAACGCGAGCTCTGTCGCTACGAGAAAATCTAATGCCAGAATCAAAGAACTCGAAGCACTCTTAGATGTAACTGATACAGTGAGCAATCGATCACGTCTCGCTGACGAATATTTTAAAATAGGCGACTATAAGAAAGCGCGCTCACTATTCGAATCGTGTAGAACAGATGGCGCGCACGATGATGTTGGCATTTTAATCAAGCTGGTAGACATCTGTTATGCCCTTGAAGATTATAAAACAGCCATCTCCTACGGAGATCAGATCAATGGCGTCTCCCTCTTTAATAAGTCAGAAGAAAAAACAGCCTACGCGTGGGCCTACTATCATGAAGGTAGAATCGATGAAGCAGAGCAAGTCTTTAAAGAGATGGACTCACGATATTCTAACTATGTTCAAAGATTAGAATTTTCAAAGTTCTACATCGTCACAGAACGGGAGCCGGCCGCTAAAGAAGTCCTCGCCATCTTGATAGAGGAACTGGACTCTATGCACCAAGAAGAACAACGCTTGAAGAAAGGTGTGATCAAAGAGATTAAAGCTTTTTATAAGGGGTTGTAGTAATGATCGAACCACGTCGATTTAGGTTTAACGTTGAAGATTGCAAATCTTCAACAACGTGTTTTAGTATATAGCACCAAACACCTAGTATAAAAGAAGGCCAGCGCAAACATGCACTGGCCTTCTTTTGTTTCTAATCCGTTGTACGAGATTTGCAATCTCGTACGCCTGCAACTTCCTAAAACTGAAATGGAACAGCAGCCCTAGTCGTATCCCATCCAATATGCATATGAACAAGATTGTTACCTTTCTCTTCAAACATGATAGAAAGAGCTTCCAATACTTCAGTATCTTTTGTAACCGGCACAGTCACAGTAAAAGCATCTTTAGATTCATCTCTATTAGCAGCTCCCCATATAGGGTAGTCCTTTGAGAAAATGATGTCCCATGATGCATCGCCTAACTTAGCAAACATCGCATATCTGCCTTTCGATATCTTTGTACCGTTTATGGTTACATCTTCGTACAGAGCGATCTCTGTTGCTTCATTGGCACCGATTCTCCATACATCACCAGATTTAAGAAGTCCACCAAATACTTCTCTGCCTTTCTTCTGTGGACGGCTGTAAGTTACTTGGATCTTAGGAGTGATGTTCTTATCCTCTCCTTCTGCATAATTAGTAAATGCACTTCTTCTTGGATAGTGAGCCATGTCCATAGGACTTGGATCAGTGTTGTCAAACAACACCGGATTGAAAGCGATAGGCGCCGTTACTCTGTGACCATCCCATTCGATGACCATATTTGCAGTATGCTCATCTACTTCTTGAAATGTCATCGCAAGTGCCTCACGCGGCTCTCCAACTTTTTCAACTGTATATCTGACAGAAGCAACCGTCTTAGACTTGTCTCGATTTGCACTTCCCCAGATGCCTGACTCTGTAGAAAAGTTAAGCGTCCAGAATCCGTCTTCCACAAGAGCTGACATAGTGTATGTACCTGGATTAAGTACTGCATCACCTATCTGAACCGCTTGATAGCACGTCAATGTCGTTGCTTCGTTAGCCCCAACTCTCCACTCTTCACCATACTTGAGTAGCTCACCAAAGATCTTACGATCATTCTTCATAGGGCGACTGTAAGAAAGCTTAAGTTTAGGAGTGATGTTTCTTTGGTCTTCACTGAGGTAGTTTCTCCAAGCCACATTCTGTGGATAATAGACCATATCCATGGTGCTTTTATCAAGATCTGGCCATTTCTCATCCTGTGCTGTAACGATCCACGCTGCAGTAATGAGGTAGATAAGTGCAAATATTTGTTTCATTATTCTGGTTATTAATTTGCCTGCAAATGTACAATGTCAAACTCATTCCCAATTGTCCGCCACACACCTTAGGAAATAATTATGTTTTACTCATATCGGTCGGCGAGAGGTCTAAAACTCTATCTTGCGCGCTTTAACTTAGGATATGCTACTTCTATTACTCTGTATATTTTGCAACGTTGTCTTGGCAGTCATCTTCAAGTACTTCGATCAGTACAAGGTGGACAATCTTCAAGCGATCGTGATCAACTACATAGTATGCGTCTTGTTTGCATCAGTGCTGATGGGAGAGAGTGCTATACCTCTTGACCTATGGGACAAGAGCTGGTGGCCATATAGCTTGATGTTATCATTCTTATTTATCATAGGTTTTAACATCATGGCTCTTTCTTTTCAGAAGAGTGGTGTAGCGCTTACAGCTATCATCCAGAAGATGTCGTTGATCATACCGGCTTCTGTAGCGATTGCTGTCTACGGAGAGCCGTTACAATGGGCTAAAGGACTTGGTATAGCGCTTGCTTTGATCGCCATAGTATTAGTCAATATCCCCTCAAAAGACTCCGACAACAAGTTCTCCATCTTCCAACCCTTGATCATCTATCCTTTGATTACATTCTTACTGAGTGGGATCATCGAGGTGATCTTATACTATGTGGAGGTCGAGGGGATTGTAGGTGGTGATGGAGCAAAGTTCACTGCGACAGCTTTTGGTATGGCAGCGAGCATTGGTTTTTTATATGCTGCATACAGAGCGCTTAAGCATGGCCAGTATCCAGGTTCCAAAGAACTCATCGGAGGCATATGCTTAGGACTGCCTAATTACTTATCGATATACTTGCTCGTTCTGCTCTTGTCCCGAGGTTGGGAGGGATCGAGACTCTTCCCGCTCAACAGCATCGCCATCCTCATTATGACGGCACTCATCGGCTTTATCTTTTACAAGGAGCAACCCGACAAGATGAAGGTCACGGGCATTCTGCTGGGCGTAGGAGCGATAGTGCTACTATCCTTCTTTTGACTATTGCTTTCATTATGATTTTTCCCGCTTTCGCAAATATTATAAAGGCTACCAGTACAAAAGGTTAGTGCTTAATCCTTACTTTGCTCTTGCTAACTTTTGAATGTATGAGACTATCTATCATAGGGTCATGTCTGGCCTTGCTACTTCTGTTATCATGTTCTGAACAACAAAAACCTGCTCCTACAGCTAAGGCAAAGGAGACAGCAAATTCATCGGAAGCCACAACTGCGGGTTATAACAAAAACCGCAATGCTTATTTTGGTGACCTCCACGTTCATTCCAGCTGGTCGTTCGATGCCTTTATCTATAATGTTAGGACAAGCCCAGAGGACGCATATCGATTTGGTAAGGGAGAGATGATCCAACATCCGATCGCAGGAGATATCCAAAACACAAGACCTTTAGATTTTATGTCTGTGACTGACCATGCCGAATATATGGGTGTGATGATGCAGATGCTAGACAAAGAAAGCCCTTTGGCTAAATTAGAATTTGCAAAAAAAATCAAAAGCGAAGATAGGGCGGTGTCTTTAGAAGCATTTGGAGATGTAGGGAGAAGCCTCGCACGCAATGAGCCCATGACAGACCTGACGGAAAAAGAAGTAATATCTGATACGTGGCAAAAACAAATTGAAATTGCAAATCGTCATAATGAACCTGGTAAGTTTACAACTTTCCCGGCATACGAATGGACCTCAAGTCCAACACAGGGCAGTGGGCCACAGACTGAACTCTATGCGGCTAACATGCATCGTAACGTCATCTATCGAGGAGACAAGATATCGGATATTCCATTTTCATCTTTTGATAGTCAAGATCCAGAACAGCTCTGGAAGTGGATGGAAAAAGAAAAAGCAAAAGGCATAGACCTCATCGCTATCCCGCACAATGCTAATATGAGTGATGGACTGATGTATGATAGCAAGACTTATGACGGCCGACCCATTGATGCCGCTTATGCTCAGTTGCGCATCGACAATGAGCCTATCAATGAAGTAGTGCAAATCAAAGGACAATCCATGTCTCATCCATTGCTCAATCCTAATGACGAGTTTGCCGATTATGAATTATATGCTTACACTTTTGCGGTAGGTGTGCCTCCTGCAAGTAAGCCGCAAGGGAGCTACGTGAGAGAAGCGTATGAGCAAGGACTCGCTTATAAAAAAGAACTGGGAGTCAATCCTTATGAGTTTGGAGTGATTGGATCTTCTGATGGACATAACTCAGCTGGGCCTGTCCAAGAAGACCGATACTTTGGAAAGTTGGGTGTTATAGATGGTAGTCCAGAAGTAAGATTGCAAGCTGGAGAAAGAGGAGGTCGTTTTCTAAGATCTCGATATATGAGTGCGGCTGGATTAGCAGGTGTATGGGCAGAAGAAAATACAAGATCTTCTATTTATAGTTCGCTAAAGCGCAAAGAGACATTTGCGACAAGCGGGCCACGAATAGCGGTTAGGTTTTTTATGGGCGATAACTTAGAAAATCTAAACTTTGATGACGAGTCTTGGATAGATAAAGCTTATGCCTCAGGCGTGCCAATGGGCAGCAGATTAGAAAGTCAAAAAGAGTCACCTGACTTCGTTGTTTGGGCCTCTAAAGATGTAGAAGGAGCTAACTTGGATCGCATCCAAATCATCAAGCAATGGATAGACAAAGATGGTCAAACACATGAAAAGATATTCAATGTTGCTTGGTCTGATGATCGCATTAAAGATAACAAAGGAGGAATAACAGCAGTTGGCAATACTGTAGACGTGCCTGATGCTTCTTATACAAATACGATCGGAGATATTACCCTTAGTGCTGTATGGCAGGATCCTGACTTTGATTCTTCTCAATCAGCTCTTTACTTGTTAAGGGTGTTAGAGATCCCTACGCCAAGGTGGACGACGTATGATGCAAAAGCCTTAGGCATAACTATCCCTGATGATCTCGATGCGACAACTCAAGAACGAGCATGGTCAAGTCCGATCTGGTATCAGCCTTAATTAGAAAAGTGAGGGAGTAGATGAGTAGATTGCTGAAAGAACCTATTTTTTATTTTCTATTGATTGGATGTTTTATTTTTTTACTCGATAACCTGATCAATGATAACGAGGAAGATCGCGAAGATATAATCGTTACTACTGAAGATAGAGAGCGGCTCATCGCTCAGTATACACAGAACTGGGGCGAGCCGCCATCACAAGAAACCTTAGATAAACTCATTCAAGAATATATAGACTCAGAGATATATTATAAAGAAGCACTAAAGCTCAACCTCGATCACAATGACGAGATTATAAAAAGACGACTACGACAGAAGTATGAGTTTGTAGCAGAAGATCTCGCTGATATAGTTGATCCTACTACTGAAGAGCTAGAAGCTTTTTATAAGGATAATGTTGATCGATACTTGTCTCCAGCAAGATTGAGTTTCCATCATTATTATATCAATCCTGATAAGCATAAAGATGTAGACGGTCGAGCTAGTCGATTGTTTGATAGACTTTCTTCTTTGACTCCAGAGCGGATCGATGACCGGGGAGACAATGGCCACATACCGACGGCACAGACACAAGTTGGAGAGAAGGAAATCAGCCGCGTCTTTGGTGCTGCCTTCGCGGAAGAAATGTTTAAGCAACCTGTCGTTGGTTGGAAAGGCATAGTTGGATCTGGTTATGGACTTCATGTCATTTACATAGACGATATAGAGCAGCAGATGACCCGACCTTTTGAAGAAGTGCGTGATGATGTTATGGTTGATTGGCAGACAGACAATCGAGCATTGTTTAAGCAAGAGTTGATCAAAAGTGTCCGTGATCAATATAAAGTGATCCGACAAGATGGATAGATCTGGTGCAATTATAAAGTGGATATGGACGACTGTCTTGATGGTTGTGGTTACATCTATCGGCTACAGCCATGAAGTGAGACCTGCTTACTTGGAGATCAAAGAGGTAGGTGATTATAATTATAGAGTCATCTGGAAGGTGCCTTTGCTCAATCAAAGAGTGCCAGACATACAGCCGATCATTGGTGATGGTCATAACTTAACATCTTATAATCAAAAGCGAGAGATGGAAGCGCTGATGGATTATAAAGATCTCGTCCTCTCAGAAGACATTGGAGGTTTGTCACTGCGCGTGACTAATCTTGAGAAGACCCTAATCGATGTGATTGTGAGGTTAGAAAGAGCGAATGGAGAGATACACACTTTCTTGATCCAGCCGTCTGATCCAGAAGTGATTATACCTACCAGCTCAAGCCCATGGCAAGTGGCCAAGACATTCGGCATATTAGGTGTCGAACATATTTTACTGGGTTGGGATCATCTTCTATTTGTCTTTGGGCTGATGTTGCTAATTAGAAAGCGCAGATTGCTCATCACAACAATCACTGCTTTTACAATAGCCCATAGCATCACCTTGATCTTTGCTTCGTTGGGTATACTCCGATTGCCGTCAGCACCTGTGGAGACAGTGATCGCACTGAGTATAGTATTTCTCGGAAGAGAGTATATCTTGATGCAACGAGGAGAAAGAAGTATGACTGCAGAGCGACCTTGGTTAGTCGCTTTTATATTTGGACTACTTCACGGCTGTGGTTTTGCAGGAGCACTCGCATCTATAGGTTTGCCTAACCATGCTGTGTTGACATCGCTCTTATCATTTAATGTTGGTGTTGAGATCGGCCAGTTGATCTTTGTGGCCAGTTTGCTACTGCTGTACTTTCTTGTAATAAGATTGATGAAGATAAAGATGCCGCGATGGGCAGTAGAGATCCCAGGCTACGCGATTGGCGGGATGGCCTCCTTTTGGTTTATCACTCGATTATTAGATATTGTAGCTTTTTAGCTAATATAAAAACGTACATCATGAAGATTAATGACATAAGAGAGCATGGGCCTTATCTTGCTCATCCAGATAGATATGAGCGCATAGAGTATAGAAGATGTGGTAGAAGCGGTATCGATTTGCCGCTGATCTCATTGGGTCTCTGGCATAACTTTGGGGACACTGACGACCTTAACAAAGCAAGAGATATACTAAGATCAGCCTTTGATCATGGGATCACGCACTTTGATTTAGCTAATAACTATGGCCCACCTTTTGGAGCGGCAGAAGAGAACTTTGGAAAAATATATGCAAAGGACTTCAAACCATACAGAGATCAATTGATCATCTCTTCTAAAGCTGGCTGGGATATGTGGCCTGGACCATATGGTAACTTAGGATCACGCAAATATCTCTTATCCAGTCTTGACCAAAGTCTAAAAAGAATGGGCGTAGACTATGTAGATATTTTCTACAGCCACAGACCGGATCCAGACACACCAATCGAAGAAACGATGGGGGCACTGCATACTGCTGTTCAACAAGGGAAAGCTCTTTATGCAGGTATCTCACAATACAGTGCCAAGCAAACAAAGAAGGCCGTTAAAATTTTGAAAAGCATGGGAACGCCAATGCTGATCCATCAACCGAGATACAGCATGATGGATAGATGGGTAGAGAAAGGCTTGCTTGATGTGATAGAAAAGAAAGGTGTGGGAGCGATAGCATTCTCTCCATTGGAGCAAGGCATCTTGACAGATAAGTATCTAGATGGATTTCCAGCTGATAGTCGAGCCGTTCGAGATGGTAGATACCTTAATAAATCTCACATTACAGATGAAGTGATTGCCAAAGTAAGTGGGCTTAACGATATAGCAAAAGCGAGAAATCAATCACTGGCTCAAATGGCTATATCTTGGTTGCTTAAAGATGAAAGGATCACAACTGTCTTAGTAGGTGTGAGTTCTAAAAAACAACTTTTAGAAAATATAAAGGCAGCAACAAATATCAAGTTCTCTAAAAAGGAAATCAATCAGATAGAAACTATACTTGATAACAAACCAAAGTAAGTTGATAACATCGATCGGCCTATGAATAACAAACTCAAAAGATGGAAAGCGCTTTGGCATCCTGATCGATATCATGGATGGGGGCGTACCAAGAGTTATTTTGAAGGTTGGTATTTTAAAATGGTCAATGCAGATGAGTCTTTGGCCTTTGCACTAATTCCTGGTATATCAATCGATGCCAACGGTGTAAGCCATTCTTTTATACAGATGATCGATGGCACAGAAGGTAAGGCGTTTTATGAGCGATATGACGCGTCAGAGTTTGTGCCAAGAGAAGATAGATTTGAAGTGAAGGTAGGGCAGAGTAGATTTTCTGATCAAGAGGTAATTGTAGATTTGCCTCAGATCAAAGGGCACATCAAAATTGTAAACCCAACACCTTGGCCATCAGAGCTCGGTGCGCCTGGTGTTATGGGTTGGTACTCTTTTGTGCCGATGATGCAGTGCTATCATGGCGTTGTTTCTTTAGATCACAAGCTGAGCGGTAGTGTCAATTATAAAGGCACAGATTATAATTTTGACGGTGGTATCGGTTATATCGAGAAGGATTGGGGTACGTCTTTTCCAAAGTGTTGGATATGGATGCAGAGCAATCACTTCGAGCAGCTGGATAGAAGTGTTTCTTTGATGGCTTCAGTTGCCCACATCCCATGGATGGGTAGATACTTTGTAGGCTTTCTTGTTGCGATGTGGGTTGATGATAGATTGTATAAGTTTACAACATACACAGGTGCTAAGATGACTTCATCTATTGATGATGATCATGTTTATCTAAAGTTTAAGCAAGGTAAGAAGCATATAGAGATCGCAGCCAAGCGAGGCCCAACAGCAGAGCTCATATCTCCTATAGTTGGTGAGATGGCAGGCAAGGTCAACGAAAGTTTAGCAGCAGTCTTAAAAGTTAAGTTAGTCGAAGGAGATGAAGTGATATATGAAGGCAGTGGTAGAAACGCTGGTTTAGAAGTAGCAGGAGACATATCCATCTTAATGACGACGTATCAATAAGATGGAAATAGCAGTACATAAAGGAAGGGTGGTAGCAGGGCTCCTCAACTTCTATGATGATTTGCTCTTTGATTACGAAGAAGGATTAACAGTCAAGAAGAGATTAAGTAGAATAGCTGAGCGGCTTTGGCTAGCATATATGCATGATAACCCAGTTGTGCTTAATCAGATCAATAATTATAATCCCAAGTATCTAAGTAAAGCTTGGTCAGCTATAAAAGCAGAAGGCTTCAAAAAGGATGATGCTTATAACACAATAGCAAATGAGTACGGTTATCCGTCATGGTCCAAAGTGCCAGAAACGCTGCTGGATTTTTCATTTGAGAGAGCGATAGATACCTTGCTGGCAGGTGATATAAAGTCACTTGAGCAGATGTTGAAAAAAGACCCAACACTTGTTGAAAGGAGAAGTGCCTATGCTCACTATGCTACTTTGCTGCACTATGTTGGTTCCAATGGTGTAGAGTTATATCGCCAAGTCGTACCATCTAATCTTGCTGATTGTATGATTTTGTTATTGAAGCACGGGTCTGATAAGGATGCCACGATGCCAATTTATGGTGGACAATTTACAATGATAGACTTGCTCACGACAAGTGCTCATCCTAAAGTAGCTGGATTACTTGATTCTATTGTAAGTGCTTATGAATCGTATGATCGAAAGTTGCCGAGTTAAGAAAAGAACTTCGGCCTCTGTTGTTTAAAACTTATAGTTTTCCTTAGGTAGAGAGAGCAGAACCTTGGTGCCAATTGGTTTTTTCTTTTCATCGTATATATCTATGATTTCTATGTGGCCTCCTAAGTTGCTGAGCTCATTGTTCAACCTGATTCTGTCTTCATTGATTTTTATGCCATACGATTTACGCTTGGTGGCTGTTTTAGATTTTATCTCTTTTGATTTTAGGCGACCTATGCCGTTGTCATCAATGCTGACAGTAATATGATCTTCTTTTTGTTCTATCGTAATCTCCAATGTTCCTATTTCATTTTCAAGATGCATCAATCCATGCCATATCGCATTCTCTACATAAGGCTGTAGTAATAACGGCGGGATTTGAATAGCATTGATGTCTACATTATCATTCACTTGAACAGTATAGAGGAATTTTTTACTAAACCTCATTTGCTCCATTTGGACATAGTTTTTAAGAGTCTCCAATTCTTCATTGATACTGACACTTTTTCTTTTTGAAAATTCTAATATCTTTCTTACCAGCTTTGAAAATTTAGATAAGTATTCTGAAGCTTCTTGTGGCTTGTTATTTAGAATGTAGTGATCTATAGAGTTAAGAGAATTGAATAAGAAGTGAGGATTCATCTGACTACGCAATGCTTCTAATTTCATCTCTCCCAATTCTTGTTGAAAAGATGATCTCAACTTCTCTTCTTCTCTAATATTTTTCACCCTATATCTGTATGCGATATATATGAGTCCTCCTATACCGGCGAAGAGTAAGAGTCTAAACCAGAGTGTCTCTAAGAATGTCGCATTAATATTGATGGTTACCTCTTGTTGTGACATTGCCCATTGTCCTCCCTGTCTTTTGGCCCTCATCTCGAATTTATAGGAGCCTGGAGGCACATTAGTATAAGAGGCTATATTGTCTTGACGTCCATTGATCCATAAACCATCATATCCTACTAACCTATATTGAAATTCTAAATCTCCTGTATGTGATTGTTCTAATCCTGAAAAATGCAGTGAGAAGTAGTCTTCATCTGGCTCCAAAGAAAACTCGATCGGTTGCCCAACTTTATGTGATACAAACTTAGAATCATTGTAGACTTCTATCTCGTACACATATGGTTTGATGCTGACATCAAGATCTTTAAACGAGACTGGGTCAAAGTACGCAAAGGAGGTTCCCGAAGTTGCGAACATTGACCCATCTGAAAGTGTCCTTATGAAACCATCTTTTGTCCAGTCAGAAGATGGAAGACCATGTCTTTGGCCATAGGCTACATACCTATGTTCTTTTATGTCATATTTGATTAAGCCATTTACACTGCAAAGCCAAGCATTCTGATCCTGATCTACATTGACAGATCTTATATTAGAAAGATCGTTTTCATTTAAGATTAGATCCATTGATTTGTCTGATGCTGATTCCTGTAAGGCTAATGTGTCCTGCTTTATGTACCAGGAGTAGGATGGTTGATATATTCCTGTGTTATTAAGCAAGTCATCTTTGTAATTTGCCAATAACCGTAAAGACAGCAACTCTGTATTCCATTCATAGGCTTGTTCTTTATCGTCTAATAGCAAGAATGATTTGTCATTGAGTCTTTTGGATGCTACAATTGAATTGGAAGGTTCACTCAAGAGCACATTTTTTAGATCTCCAATTAAGAACTGATTGTGCTGATTAGAATACTTAGATAATATACCACCCGTGATCATATAGAGAGACCCCTGCTGATCGGTATACATCCAGACTGTCGGTACAGAGCTTGCATTGTACCCACCATGATGTCTTTTAAAATCAAAGAACATCTTCTGTGTAACATCAAATAGCTTCAAGTCTCTACCGCCTATAAAAATATAATTATCACCATACTGATGATGAGAGAGGATGAAGTTGGCGTCTTCTCGGATGGTCTGATAAGGGGGCTCATACCGAAATGATTCCCAAGACTTATCAATTGTATTGAACTTAACAAGTCCATTTCCATAAGAGCTGATCCAATGATCACTTCCTATCTGGATATGATCGTGTAGAGCGTAGCTATTATCTGAGCTTAATTTAGAAAGCCCACTGTTTGGAGTAGGCCTATAAAATTCGTATCCTCCATCTTTCATATTGATATGAAATAGTCCTTGCTTTGAGCACACCCATATTTTGTCTTGGTCAAAAGGGTCTGCTTGGATTTGACGAGCCGTATGTGTTAAGCCAGAGATTCCATTTAGCTCGGATGGCATTTCAAAGAATACGCCAACGTCTTCTTTCTGGCGATTGTATTCGTATATGATCCCATTATGGTCAGCAAGCAATATTCTGCCATCATGATGAGTGTAACTGCTCCATATATTCAGTTCTGTTGTGCGACTATACGGCCATGTAACTTCTTCAATTACATCTGAAGCGCTTCCTTGCGTATACTTATGGAGTGGTTTGTCGTGATCCCCCAGATAGATCTGATCGTCAATAATGAATAGTCTTCTAAACTCACCATAGTTCTTTGGGGTAGTAGCTGTCAATAAGAAGCTGACTCCATCAAATCGTACAAGACCTTCTGACGTGCTCATCCATATTAACCCTTCTTTATCCTCAATGACGGCGTGAGCCCATCCAGGAAAACCAGTTGAGCCACCCCAGTCTAAAAACCTCGAATCTAAGATGTGATGCAAGTTGGTTTGATCTCTTGATTGACCAAAAAGTGAGGTGTCCAAATTCAAAGTCAATAAAGCAATTATGACCAAAAGTCTGAGCCAGGTTATCTTGGGCATAGAATCAAGGTAGATGGGTATTATATGCTTGGTGTTGTCAACCAAGTTGGATAGGTTTTACAGATGACATCGTGAATCTTCAGTACGTTTTAATTAGATGTCTGCAGATTACTCGTCAATCAGACAATCTTGATCTTTTAAATATAACTGAAAAAACAGATTCTATATGAATCGTTGCGATGTCACTGATTCCGATATAACGACTATATGGGTGAATGAGACGCGTTTGCTCTTTTGAGGAAATGCGTCATTTCATGGTGAATTTTTTGATGTAATCACCATATGTTATGAACATAGTATTTTCAGTCCCACTTAAGGGATCAATAAAATAGCTAACTGAATAAATGTGGTTAAACCTGAGCGACTACTTCGCCTTTGTTCCCTTAAGCGGGAGAGACATACCTTCGACTGAGACGGTCCCACTAATGGTATCTCCGTCAAATTCTCCAGCTACTGTACACATGAATCCTTGGACATTCATCTTGAATGTAATGTCATCACCATCAATTTCCATATCCGTCAATGGGATAGATACACCTTGAGATTTCATCGTGCCTTTGTATTCACCATCTTCCTCTTTTAATTCCATAGTGCCTTTATAAGTCATATCAGGTGCTTCAACCTCATAGTTCCACATACCAAGGTGGTCAGTTATAGTTGCTGCTGAATCATTGATAGGAAGAAGAAAGAATCCGATAATTGCGATAAGAGTTGTCATATGCTTGTTGTTCTATATTTACGTAAGTGAAAGTAAAAAGATTATCTCAGTATGTCAATCGGTATAATAGGCGCCAAATAAAATCATCATCTCATCTTCACTCAACAAGCCGAATCGTAGGGTCTTATTGGTGTCGTTGTCATATGTCGCTCTTGATCTCAGGCCTTGACCTCTCTCCAGAGTAATCGGAGGATCAAATGTCACCAATGGCGGATGCTCCCAGTCATTAGTAAAATAGACCAACTCCCCATCGCGTTCGCCGCCTTCGATAAATATCTCATAGGTCATCATGTGCTCATGGGCATGCGAGGTCAACTGAAAAACATGGATGCGTTCATCAAACGTGCTCACACGCTCTTCAGTCGTAACCTTACCAGCTGGCAATAAGATATCTTGGTAACTTTCAAAAAGATTCTCTGCTACCTTTTGTACCTGACTCTTTGGGATCGTATGCAGATTGATCGACACTTCGCCTACATGTACATCATCTGTTCTGTTGACATAGTGAGAGTTGAGGTCAAAGCCGGCATCAGCAGGTATCCTTAGCGCGACACCTTCTGGAAATTGATAATCACTATCCCTCAATTGTGTACCAAATACAAACCGCTGATTGAGCACAGAAGCAATCGTCAGAAGATTGGGCGTGCCATTCTTATTATAGTAATCTCTATAAACTCCTTCGCTAGGTCGATCTCCCTGTGGATAGTCGTACAAGATCATGTGATGACTGCCTTCTCTCATGCCTATCTCAACTCGGTTGATATAGATCTCTTCGTCATTGCCAAGCAGTGTAAAGTTTAAAAACTCGCGCTCGCTTTGAGGATCTATATCAAAGGGCCCTAATTGCAATTGATGTCCAGAAACCGGAGCTGCTAATCGCTCATAATCACCTGTAGGGATCTCAAATCGATCTTCGTCTTCTAATAAAGCTACATCCACAACACTTCCTTCTTCTGGAGCGCCTGCCATAATCCATTCACTCACAAATCGAAGTTCACCATTGGTTAAAGATCTTCCTCCTTGTGGCATCAGCGATCCATACTCAGGATGATCATCGTAATAGTGGGCGTAGTCAGGGTAGTTGATCTTCTCCCACAAGAAACTGGTATAAAGAGATTGCAACCCTTGGGTGCCAACTCTTTGCAGTTCGTCGGCTTTTGCAGCAGCGTTATGTGGATCTTTAGTTGTCAGCTCAGCATATGAGACATCAGCCGTAAGGATCAGATCTGACTGCTTGGCTTGACTGGTACCAGCTTGATGACAGGAAGTACAGTTGGCGTCCCAGATCTTTGTCTGGATCACTTCATAGGTGCTGAGATCATCGAGGATTGGATCTTCTATAATCCCAGATGGATCATCATTACATGCTATTATAGATAACAATAATGCCGCTGTCGCAAATAGATAAAACTTCATATCAGCCAAGAATATGTGATTAGATATAGATATAACGTGATAGTGGTGCGGGATGTATATGTGATCTGCCTTATATCCCGCCAAGAGCTCTGACTAAGATTTTTTTAGGCTTGTCAGAGGCGTAGTGTCATCCTGAAATAAGTTGTAAGTTATTTTTTAATGAGCTCGTAGTTAACATTGTAATGAGTTCCACCTTAATCAGCTTGACGAGCACATCACGAAAAGATATTTTGTTATCCCCTCGATTACCTCTTTCTTTGCACCCTTATTGAGATGTCTTGGTGGCGTCAACTATAAAGTGTTTGTATCAACTCGTTGAACCAAGTCATTTTTCAGCTATTACTACTTAAACAATATTTGCCATGAGCGAGATTAAAAATTGTGTCATAATAGGAAGTGGACCTGCAGGATATACGGCAGCCATCTATGCAGCCCGAGCGGGTATGACACCTGTGCTATATACTGGTCCAGAACCAGGAGGTCAGTTGATGATCACTACCGACGTAGAGAACTATCCTGGATATCCGGATGGTGTTATGGGCCCAGCGATGATGGATGAGTTTAAGAAGCAAGCGGAGCGCTTTGGTACTGTTGTCAACTATGAGATGATCTCTAAGGTAGACTTTACTGGTCCCGTGCATAAGATATGGACAGAAGGCGGTGAAGAAGTGCAAGCACATACGATCATCATATCTACTGGAGCTAGTGCCAAGTGGCTAGGACTTGATTCTGAGCAAAGATTGATGAATAAAGGAGTCTCTGCATGTGCTGTCTGTGACGGCTTTTTCTTTAAAGGGCTTGAAGTGATCTTGGTCGGTGGCGGAGATACTGCTGCTGAGGAAGCTACTTACCTCGCTAAGTTATGTCCCAAAGTCCATATGCTTGTAAGAAGAGATGAGATGAGAGCATCTAAGATCATGCAACAACGCGTCCATGACGCTGAGAACATAGAAGTACACTGGAACACTGAGACTGTCGAAGTACTTGGAGACGATGAAGTAACTGGTGCAAAAGTACGTAATAGAGTTACTGGCGAAGAATCAGAAATCAAAGCAAGTGGTTTCTTCGTAGCCATCGGACACAAACCTAATACAGGCATCTTTGGTGATTGGTTAGAAAAGGATGAGACAGGTTATCTAATCGTGACACCTGGTACATCTAAAACTAAGATCGAAGGCGTATTCGCTTCGGGAGATGCGGCTGACAAAGTCTATCGGCAAGCAGTTACTGCTGCAGGTACAGGCTGTATGGCAGCCCTTGATGCAGAGCGCTACCTCGTTGAAAAGGGAGTTATCTAATAAGTGCTTAAGTTCTTGTGTGCCTATGTGCTTAGGTGAGTTAATACTCTTGACACTTGTGCTTGATTCTTGATCTTTAACTTCTTCAAGTTTGCTTTCTAAGATCTATTGTCTTTGTGACACTTGAACTTGATGCTTGATCTTGAACTTTTTGAGTCTGAAATCTGAGGTCTGACTTCTAGTATCTCTTTAACACTTCTGCCTAAACGTTAATCCTCAGCGTACAAAACTTAACTTAACATCAGGTAGCTATTTTCGATCTATGAATCCTTCATGGTGATAAAAAAGTATGTAGATTAGCACCTCGTCATTAATGAAAAAAGATAAGAGATGTCTCATATGAAAAGTTCCTTTTTTGTTGTCATTATGGTCTTCGGCTTAATTGCTTGTGGTGGTAAGTCTGATGCACCTGCTTCCAAGTCTTCATCACCTGCCAAAACGACGGCCAGTGCTTCTGCTTCGACAGAAGGTACTAAGCCAGCAGCTACTAACCGTAAGGGTAAGCTTGTTTATAAACAGTACTGTCAACTATGTCATGGGGCCGATGGTAAGTTAGCATTGAGTGGAGCAAAAGACCTAAGTGTTTCTGAGATCGACATGGAAGAGCGCATCAATCAGATTACTAATGGAAAAGGGCTGATGACGCCTTACAAAGATATCCTTAGCAAAGAGCAGATCGAGGCGGTTGCCGAGTATCTGGATGAGCTTATCAAGTAGTGCATGAACCTATCGACTGAAAGTTTTTCAGCTAGTATACTTTTACTGATTACCAGTTTTGCCTCTTGGGGCCAAACGGATTCGATTGTTACAACTGAGCTCGATTCGATTATGATCGTAGCAGGAAGGATGGATGTGCCATATCTGACTGTGCCTGCCGCTATAACGTCGATAGATCTAAATGAAAGAATCAACTATACCTCGCATACCGACCTCGGCGAGGTAGTTAGTCAAGTGCCAGGTTTATTTGCACTCAATGGTCAGAACTATGCCCAGGACCTGCGGATATCGTTAAGAGGTTTTGGAGCTAGGTCAGCATTTGGCATCAGAGGGATAAAGTTGGTCGTAGATGGGATACCAGAAACTACACCAGATGGACAGGGCCAGTTGGACAATGTCTCGGTAGGAGATATAACTTCGATCCAAGTACTTCAAGGCACGAATGGTAGCCAATATGGTAATGCTTCTGGTGGTGTCATCGAGATCATGACCGATGTAGATCGAGACTTTAGCCATGCTTCGATCAGAATGGGCTCGTATGGACTCCAGCAGTATCGATTGGGTACGAACCAATCATTTGATGGGATGAAAGTACAGTTTTCTGGCACTCATCAGAGTTCCAATGGCTTTAGAGATCATAGTCAACTAAGACAGACTAATCTTTTGGGGAAGCTTTCCAAATCATGGAATAATCAATCTCTTGCAATTAGGGCAAGCCTCTTATCGAGTCCTATGGCCCAGGATCCAGGCGGTATCAACATAGATCAAGCGGCAAGTAATCCCCGATCAGCGAGAGATCGCAACATAAGTTTTGATGCAGGTGAAGAGATAACTCATTGGAAGACTTCCGTCAAATATGACAATCAACTCAATAAGAACCTTGGATTATCGGCTACCACATTCTATTCTGGTAGATCCTTTGATGGCAGACTCCCTTTCGGAAATGGTGGTGCTATAGACCTCAATAGAAAGTATGGCGGTTTGATGTTGCAATTGCAACAGAAGGCTGTGAAATCTAACTTCGTAGAAAGAGGAACATACGGTATAGATATCTTGTCACAAAGAGACAGTCGAGATCGATTTGTTAATATAGATGGCCAAAGAGGTGATATAACTTTGTCACAATTAGAAAAGTTTGATAACATTGGATTCTACATCATCAGACAGTTGAGTTATAAAAAGTGGACTTGGCGCGGCTCATTACGATATGATATCAACAAGATAGGTGTCGAAGATAGCTTTTTGTCTAATGGCGACGCAAGTGGTAGCGAAACATTAAGCTCTTTTAATTATAGCCTTGGAGCTAACTATAATTACAACGATAACCAAGCCTTGTTTTTAAATTATAGCACCAGCTTCGAGACGCCAACATTGAGCGAGCTTGGAGCCAATCCAAGTGGAGCAGGAGGATTCAACGATATGTTAGATCCTGCAAGAGCGAGAAGTTTAGAAATTGGCTTTAAGGGTACCGCGAGTAAGAAGCTGTCCTATGTATTTACTCTCTTTAATATCAAAACGACTAACGAGCTTCTTCCTTTTGAAATAGCCGACCAGCCAGGCCGCACCTTTTTTAGAAACTCAGGCCAAACAAAAAGAACAGGATTAGAGCTTGATGTTACTTATAGGCCATTTAATAAGTTGGACATACAGATGGCGTATACTTTATCTAATTTTAAGTTTGACGAGTATGTAGTAGATGGAGAAGACTTATCAGATATCCAGTTGCCTGGCATCCCCAAAGTTGCAATTTCCACTTCTCTAACTTATCATCACAACAAATTATACTTAAGAGCCACATCACAATACTTCAGTCGCATATCAGTAAGAGATGACAACACAGTTGGTGTTGAGCCATACCACGTCGTCAACCTAAGATTAGGCCACCAGATCAAAACTGATAGTGCCAATATTAGACCATTCATCGGCATCAATAATTTATTCTCAACCACTTACTATGACAACCTTAGACTTAACGCTTTTGGATCTCGCCACTACGAGCCAGCTGCCGAGCTTAATGTGCAGGTTGGGGTCGGTGTAGAGTTTTAGGATATTCATTCCTCTTATCTCTTTGTTCGAGTCTTAAGATTGAAGGAGCGTTGGCCAATCGAATTTGGTGGGTCGAGGGATGCCTGGCTCGGCGGGTGTAGGCTTAAATTCGAGAGCATTTTTTGTTTCGTTTTTTTTGCGAATGAAAAAAATGAAAAATGATATTTAGTATTACATTTGAAAAGAATCATCCTTGATAATTTGGGCGAAAGGCGGATGTTAATTGTTTTGATAAGATCTGATAATGTCTGGACTTAGAAAGGACAATTAACCATGAAATACTTTGTATTCTCACTCCTCGTTACCTACCTATGAAAACAAAACTCTCTCTTCTACTACTTGCTTTGGTTTTCTTAAGTCTATTTATATACACATCCTGTGCTTCAACCTTAGTCAATGTCATGAACAAAAAAGTCAAGCCGATTGAGTCATCTTCTATGCCTATCCAACATGATATCTGGGATGAACTGTTGGGCAAGCATGCAAAGCTGAATGGGACTGTAGATTATAAAGGATTCATAAAGGACAGAGACCAATTTGATCAATACATCGAGTTGTTAGAAAGTAATCATCCTAATGAGCAACATTGGTCCAGAGACGAAAGCATCGCATACTGGATCAATGCATATAACGCTTTTACTGTTCAGTTAATACTGGACAACTATCCAGTGTCCTCTATTAAAGATATAAAAGGAGGCATCACATTTATCAGCTCTATCTGGGATCAGAAGTTTATCAATATAGAAGGACACGAATATGATCTCAATAACATCGAGCAAGGGATTCTAAGAAAGTACTATAAAGAACCACGTATCCACTTTGCAGTCAACTGCGCAAGTATCTCATGCCCACCGTTGGCCAACTTTGCATTTACTGGAAATCAACTCAAAAGCCAATTAGATCAGATGGCAAGAAGCTTTCTCTCTGATCCTTCTAAAAACAAAGTCACTAATGATCATCTCCAACTTAGCAAGATCTTCAATTGGTATAAAGCCGACTTTACAGATGGGCAATCACTTAAAGAGTATATCGATCGATATACTGACGTCGATGTTGATCCCAAAGCCAAGATCTCTTACTTGGATTATAATTGGGGGTTGAATGATGTGGAGTAAGGATGAAGAACGCAGTTCTTTATTTGAGGTCCACTGATCGATTATCGCCTTTAATTCTTATTTGAAAAGAAAGGTGGCCCTGGAGAATTTAGGCGGCGGCCAAGCTGCACAGGCTTAAAATGAAGAAAGCCATCGCTCTCACATCCGTTCTTCAAAATGAAAAGTCCATAGCATAGTCCAAAGATCAACCACAGAGCTTCAGTTTAACGGACAAAGTAAATACTCCGATTTTGTTCCACTTTTTTAAAAAGTGGAAATGATAGAGAAAGTAGAGCGTAAATGAAACTACACAATGTTATGTTTTACACAATTAGACCATTATAATCGAGGTTATTCTATTGAGTAATTAGCGGATGTAAGTTCTACTTTCAACTACAAATTCGTAATTCGTGAAAGGGTAGCCAAGGAGGATTTAGACGGCGGCCAAGC
>CALIHL010000225.1 GCA_938022935.1 uncultured Saprospiraceae bacterium | reverse complement strand
CGATAAAATCAACTTTAGACAAATCCAGTCTCTGATTTCTATTCACTATTACATCTCGAATAAGATCTCTAAACAAAATAGCTTCGCTCATATCAAAATTGTAGAGCCTTAGAATGTTTTCTCCGTATGCATTATAGTTGTCAATATAGTCTAGCTTCATTTGTTCTTTTATCGATTATTTCCGTTGTTACTTCATGACAACATGCATGAGTGATTCGATATGATTTATAGCCTCTCCTCCAGTTTCTATTTCATCTACATCTCTTAAATTATCTTCCTTGTGGCCTTTCTTAGCTAATCCATGAACAGCCTTCAAGAGAGATTTTTGCAGCGCGTTCAACTTATCATGAGCATATGCAGCGTCACCTGCATTTTGTAGAATGGGCTCAGCAATCTCCGGGAACACTTCTCTCTTTTCATCCGAAAATACAGAAGCAAATGAATTTGCATTTCTATCTCTATCTGTCATTGACTCAAACTCCCATTTCTCTGACATGGTCTTAATGAATGAAGAGTGATCATATACATCATTTACGATGGTGTTTCTTTTTATATATGAAGAAACCATAACCATAGGAACCCGTACTCCTAAACGATCAAATGGAAAACCCAAATCTCCTACCATTCCTTGTACAGGAGGAACTGTAGATGGCGGAGGAACATGATCAAAACAACCACCATGTTCATCATGTGTAATGATAAGTAAGGTTTCATCTTTTTGAGGGCTATTTTTAATTGCGTTGTAGACATCCCAGATTAACTTTTCCCCAAGCAAGACTGTTCCATCTCTGGTAGGCTTATTTTCTGCAGAAGGATGTTGATCATTATGCTGTCCAAAAATCTTAGGCTCTATAAAAGAATAGTCAGGCAACTTACCCTCTTTTGCATCTGTAAGAAATTCATTGAACTTCAATTTTGTATTCGCCAGATATTCAATTCCATTGACTACGCATGTAAGCGGAAAAAGATCAGAGTAGATGGTATAGGATATGCTTTTATCTTTCAAACGGTCAAAAAGTGTAGGCTGGGACCACACCTTGTTTTTCCATTCTTTCAAGTTTTCAATGGTTTCAAGAACGCCGCTTCCTTCGCTCACAGCATTAAGCACTTTACCCCCAGAGGTTCCAGAATGCCAAAATGCACGATTACACCAAGTCTGACTGGGTACCGAACTAAACCAATGATCAAAAACCGCAAATTCTTTTGCCAATGTTGTAAGAACAGGTATCTGCTCAGGAGTAAAACATTGCATGATTTGACCATACAACTCCTCACTTGGTTTTGAGCCATCCAATGCCTGTAGGGTGTTTATATAATCATTTACAAACCCAGTCATTGGTGCAGGCTTAGGTACAGAGTTTGGAATGTTGTAAGGTGGCTTCATTTTATGTTGACCTTTTCCCACATTATCAGGATCGACAAAATTATATAATTGAGTATTTACATGTTGATACTCCTCTCCTGGATCTGGATAGGGTTGATGGTAACTTGCTGCCTTCACTACTTCAACAACTTTACCCTCTTCATAATCGATAGCTCTTTCAGGCACTGGATTATTAAATGAACTACCCTGAAGACCTTCAAACACTTTGCCTTCCGGAACGCCATCTTGATAAAGGAAGCCCAAGAGATTGTCGAAAGATCGATTCTCAAGCATAAGCACAACAACGTTTTTAAATGATTCTAATCCCTCCATAGTTTACATTTGTAGATCATGATTAATATCGGTACTTAACACACAGTTGAATATTTGTTAAGTTTTCTTTTTTCATAGTAGTTCTACTGCAGGTAACATAAGCTTATTTGTCCAATAGATTCGTTCATCTCTAATTATTCGAAGATAACAGAAAATAGAAGAGCCTCCGTCAGGCGTTTCCTGATTGACTTGACATCTTTCAGGTAAAGAGGATTCACGTACAACCGTTTATCCCTTTCAGCTAACCGTTAGTAGATCATCACAGAAGTTTTCAAAAGTGATGACTACCTTACAAAGGTCGATCACAAAATATCCTTGTCATGCACAGATATCTATTCTTCCTTTTCACTATCTTATTTCTTTCCAATGCGGGGGCACAAAAAGGCCAAGCTCTTTTAGAAGAAATACAAGCCATCGAGAACGGGCTCTTAGAGACGATACAAGTCAAAGGGGAGGCTGCCAAAAGCCATAATATCTTGGAGAGAATGGAGCACTACAATGTTCCCGGAGTTAGCATAGCCATAGTTCAGAATGGCGAAATCAAATGGGCCAAAGGCTATGGTTTAGCCAATACAAAGACCGAAGCAAAAGTAGATAAGAACACATTGTTTCAAGCAGGCTCTATAAGCAAACCGATTGCCGCACTTGCTGCCCTTAAACTATTTGAGAACGGAGATATTGACTTAGATCATAACGTCAACAGTTATCTTAAAGGATGGCAGGTGCCTGATAATGAATTTACTGAAAAGGAAAAAGTAACCATACGAAGATTGCTCACTCATACTGCTGGAACAACCGTCCATGGTTTTCCTGGTTATGATCAAGATCATTCATTTCCAAGTGACATAGACGTCTTAAGCGGAAAGGGCAATACAGGAATTGTATCAGTTGATGTTGTGCCGGGATCCATGTGGAGGTATTCAGGTGGCGGATACACAGTCATGGAAAAAGCGGTCGAAGATGTGAGTGGCCAATCATTGAATTCATATCTATCAGAGCACATACTTCTTCCTATGGGCATGAGACAAAGCACATATGAACAACCCATCTCTGAAAAATGGCAAAGCAATATCAGTGCAGCATATGACGGCAATGGAAAGATCACAGAAGGACTCTGGCATAATTATCCAGAACAAGCGGCTGCTGGTTTATGGACGACGCCAAGTGAACTGGCTCGATACTGTATCGAGATCCAAGAGATTATAAAAGGAAAAGTAGACGGTATTCTAAGTAAAGAAACTGTAGACCTTATGCTAACCAAGCATAAGAGTGATTGGGGACTAGGTCCATCATTAAGAGGTGAAAGGGATTCATTAATATTTGGTCACGGCGGTAAGAATGAAGGCTTTACTAATAACATGACGGCATTCGCTCACATTGGGCATGCAGCGATAATTATGACCAATGCCGATAATGCAGGCAGTCTAATTAAAGAAATAGAGAATGCAATTGCTAATCAGTACAACTGGCCGATTGGCAGAAGAAAAACGATAGAGATTATAGATCTATCTGAAGATCAACTCAATGCCTATGTCGGCAAGTACGAAATGAAAGGACAGGAATTAGTTGTCACCTTTAGAATAGAAGATGGTACGCTCAAGGCAAATACTCCAATTGGTACTCTTAATCTAAATCCATTGACCAAAACAAGATTCTTAGATTTCAATACTAATTTGGGAATAGAGTTCCAAGTTTCAGGAGGAGATGTTAATGGCTTTCAAGCAAGCAATGGCATGGAGTTCGAAAGATTGGAGGAGTAGCTTCAGTATTGTAATTTTTGTTAGGAGACGGTTGAATATTATAACAGGAGTCAACTATTCCATCTTATTAGCCCTATCAAATATCACAATACTCCCAGCCACTGCAACATTAACAGATTCATCACCGGGTAAGACAACAAGTTCTTGACACTTTTTCTTTAAATCCTTTGTCAGTCCGTTGTCCTCAGAACCTAATAAGTATATCGCTCGTTCGGGATGAATAAACTCCTTTACAGGCGTTGCTCTTTTGTCCATCTCGATGCCTATGATCTTACAGCTATAAGGCACAGTTTGTATAAAAGCATCGATAGACTCATATTGAAATAATGGAATCTTCGACCATAC
>CALIHL010000224.1 GCA_938022935.1 uncultured Saprospiraceae bacterium | reverse complement strand
GAAAGGTTAGCATTGCTTCCTAAGGCGCAAAATCCATACAACCTTTGTCCCTGATCGTTATATATGTTGAGCCATGTTCTCGAAGAATTATTATTCAAACCACAAGGGGCTAAATCAGGTGCTGGATCAAATAGTTCTGATGGTATATCCATCCAATTAGTTACTGGTATTCTATACCTAGTCCATAAATTTTGTCCTCCGCCCGTTGAGTAGTCCTCAGTACCTCCAAATCCTATATAAGGTTCGTTGATATTAGGAAAGCAAGGGCGCTCATTGAAGCAAGTAGAATCTGCATATGGCTGAAGATCCAAGGTGTTAGATTGATAAACACTTCCACATTCTAAATCGTTAATCTCTATATAGACACTCGATGGTGGACAATTACCAGCTGGTACAGTTACTATTAATTTACTCAGATCTATAGATTCGTTGAATTGACAAATAGATTTAATGATGTTGTCATTTTCATCGAAAATTGAAACCGTACTTCTAGATGGGTAAGAACATTGGGATAAGTCTATACGTTCTTCGAATAATTCTTCAGGAAAATCAGAATAATTGTCAACACCAAAAACATAGAGATCTTGAATTCCTTCGTCACTTTTTGTTTCGATTCGATTGAAAAAACTTATGGTAGGGTTTATATCATTGTTTTCGCATTCGGAATCATCATTAGAACTAAAGAACTCAAACTCGAATCCATCCCCTCCATCAACTGTAGCTGAAAACTCTATATACATCGTACCGCTAAATGCCATAATCCCGGAGTATAACTGTTGGATATTATCACTGGATCCAATAAGCGGAGCATTGCTATTAGTACCATCATATATGCCGATGTAGTCAAACTCTGGAAAAATATCAACAAACTCTGCACTTAGCATTATAGTATCAGCACTGAGTGGTTGTATCAGCCAAGAACATAGGCTGCCTTCTCTATAATTAAGTAGGCCACTTCCATCGTTGATCACTCCTGATGCTGCCTCGATTATAGTAAGACCTGAACAAAAAGGGGTGTTAGAGTCTTCATCACATGCAGTAGGGTATAGATGATTTATAGTTTCAACATCTTGTTGTGATGGGCTATTACGTTGTCCTATTGTATTGCCCCCACTTACACCTTGGCCAGTTAATTCTATTGTAGGCTGTGAGTTTTTACTAAATGCATATTGAGGATAATGCATGATGCTATTGTAATCGTAAACTCCAAAGTCTTGACCTCTACTATATTTTTGAAAGTTTCCTTCTAACCCTTCTCTTATGTTTTCAAAGTTAATAGTAACATAACTATCTCTATCTGATCTACTTTGTTCATGATACATACCAGCAGCATGAAAGATCTCGTGTATGACACTTCCTCTTGAGCAATATTGGGATATGCTTATATTTTGTTGGCCTCCTATCATACCCAAGTACGACCAACAACCTTGGCCTTCGAAAAAGTTAACATAGTTATCTTCTGTTGATCTTGGTATGAGACAAAGGTTGGTTGATTCATTAACCTCTTCGATCGCTGATAAAATATCGTCCGCTCGAGGATGATTGGGCGTAATTGTATAAGGCATTGTTGAGTTAGTCCAAAATCGAAAATCTCCAATTATTGTTGCACCTTTTTCCCTTGGGTTGATGTCAGATAAAGTGCCTATCGCTATATCGCCATCGATGAATACCATGTCGTCCGAGATATAACCTTGGATATCAATTGTTTTTGAAGTAGCATCAGATTTATATTTTAGTTCTATAGGTTGGATGTTCTCTGCATGTAATCCAGATTCGCATTCTTCGTGGGAGTGATTTTGAGCATTTGCATAAATGCCAAAAAAAAGGAGAATTGTAATAGTGTAAAGTTTCATTTTAAAATGATTGTTGCTTTTGAAATATCTTTTTCTTTTTGATAGAATTAATAGCATTAGGATTATGCTTAAGGATTCAAGATGTATGAACATTTACAACATCTAATTGTAAAAGACCCCTTTCAAACCCCTTCCTAACCAATCCTGCCGTATTCTTAACCTTCAGTTTATTCATCAGATTTTGACGATGGGTGATGACTGTGCTATGTGCGATATAAAGTTTGTCTGCTATCTCTTTAGAAGAGTGTTCAAAAGAAACAAGCCGAAGGATTTCTCTTTCGCGTGTGGTTATGGCTGCTGATGTCATATAGGTTCGTTTATTCGTTCGGTAAGTAGTTCTAAAAAGAGGTGTTATGTTACCCCACAAGAAGAAATATTTTGAGCTAATGTATAATGACATAGGCTTAGTCCGCATCCCTAATATTGTAGAGAAAGTGTTAAGTAAGGAAAGTATGTATGGTCTAATATATACTTGTATACATGGAGTAATATTGGTATTCCTTAGGTGTTAAGAGTCTACCCTAAGTATACCAAGTTGATATGCTTTATGAATGGCACCAGCCATATTCTTGGTGCCGAGTTTATAAAAGATGTTTTTACGATGTGACTCTACAGTGCCTATAGATATACCAAGCTGTTTGGCTATTTCTTTGTTGGAGTATTCTTCTGCCATCAACTTTACGATCTGTAGTTCGCGTGATGTGAGTATGACTGTATGGTCTGCCATAAAGATATCTTGTAATTGATGCGGAGACTACGATAGTACTTCTAAATCGTGACATAGCCATCTATAAAATTATATAGAAAGTGTTAATATGGGTAGACGGGTATATAATATTGTATAGGTAAAAAAGCATATGTTTCCTCTTCTCTGACCAAATTATTGCTATCTTGAAATGAAACGAATTATGACATTTTATCAAAAGTAAAATTATGAAGATTTATAAGTTGTTTTTTATCTTTTTTACAGCCTTTCTAATTTATAGTTGCTCAACAGTAAATGATCATTTAAATGAACAAGTTAAATTAGACAAATCTGCTAAATACTCTTTGTTCTCAAACTTGGTCATGAATTCTATTGAGTACAATAGCCTTACAAAAGAGGGGCAAAACTACTATTCAACTGTTGCAGAAATATTTGGAAAAATATGTCATAGAGAGCCATGCCCTCCACCTTGCCCAGAAGGTATGGATTTTGTTGATGACTGTATTCCAAATATTTGGAATGAGGTTGGCTTTTACATTCATGATGATATTATTATTGATAAAGTAGTCGTGAGAATAAATAATGTCGAATCCTCTAATTTTCGCTTAGATAGAGACGAGCTAAAGGGTGATTTTGATTATGTCAAGATTATAAGTAAAAAAGACTATGAATTATCGTCATCTGTGAAAGTGTTATCGTCTAATTCAATGATGAATAAATCCCATTGGGTAACTATTAAATGAATTTTAGTAAAAGCTGGCAGCTTCTGTTCTTTATTTTTTATTGCTCTTTTTTTGTTAAAGCAAGTAAAGCCTACTCTGATTCAAACTCTTCATATGATAGTTTAAAAATATCGGCGCTTGTTGATTCTGCTATTTCAAGTCTTTATAGTGATTATGGAGAATCAATTGCTTATATGGATTCATCGTTGAAAATTGTAAGATCCGCCAATAGAATTGAAGATGAGTATTGGATTCTTCAGTGGCGGATGAGCTGTGAACGATATTGGTTGAAGTTTGACGAATTCTTTGAGACCTATGACAAAATGAATAGGCTTAATCAAAAAAGAGAATTTTCTTCTTTAATAGATGAACTAACTTGGCTACATGACCTTAATTTGAGAGTGGCACATGTATATAAAGATTTAGGTGATGTCACGAAGGCAAGAAACATATATAATCTTGTCTATGATGAATTGAGTGAAATTGAGAACTTAAATAGTCAGGCATATCAGTTGGTAAGGATTGCTAAAATGAGCATTGCTGAACTCCATTCTTTAGAGGGGAATTTCGACCTTGCCTCAAAAACAATGACCTTCGTCATTGATCAAGAGATTTTGCAAGCTCAGAAGTTGGAAAGAGATCCTGTGTTGCGTTCTAATTATTGCCGATTGGCAAATTATGAGCGATTAAAAGGAGATTATAAATCTTCTTATGAGTATTTTAAACAAGGCTTGCCTTACTTTGAAAAGGTTGCGAGTGGAAATACTTATAAGAAGTTCGGATCCCAAAAATATCTAAAGCGATTTTACCCTCAGTTTGCTGAAGTCTGTCAAGCCTTAGGTAAAAACGAGGAGTACAAGAATTTAATCAACTACTTATTCTCAGTTACGGATAGTTCTGAAAAGGAGTATTTGCGCCTTTTGAATGTTAAGGCTCGCTATTTGTTTGCAAATAATGAATGGAATGAAGTGTTAGATTTATATGCAGAATTAGAAGACTTAACGCTTTATGCAAAACTAGATCGGATAGACTTTAATTTTTATTTGTGCTCTGCATTGTATGAACTTCAAATGTTTGATGAATTAGAATTTGTACTAAAGTCCTTTGAAGATGATTTATGTACTTATAAAATTGAAGCAGGGGAGAATTATTTTCGCTATACCTTGTTAAGGGCGAAGTTGATGCTTAGTCATAACGACTCAGGCTTTAATGATTACATTAATAGTTCAATGGAGAATATTCGTACGTCTCTTTATAATACTGGGAATATTTGGGATAATAATCTTGCTCTTAAGTATGTTAAGTCTCTTTCGGCTTTGCAGTTAGAAAAGGACCTATCGGAAAAATCGACTTCTCTTGAAACCTTAAAGAGACACTTTTTATCCAGTTTTAATCAATTGCGAGATATTGAGATGTCTTATTCATTTGCAAAAAAAGATCCCAGAGCACAAGGTATTGCAGAGAGATTAGGGGAGATTCATAGCCTTCAGTCTCTTCTGGAAAATAAGAGGGATAAAATAAAAGCTCCATTCAATGAACCAGAACTGAACAGTGAATTACATCAATTAAGAGAAGAGAGAATTATTTTGTTAGATAGCTTGTCTCAATACATTGACCTTAAAAAAGGTACAAATGACGAAAATGGATATAGTGGAGATGATAAAAGTAAGGCGCAACTTTATTTGATTTATCATGATAGTACATTGTTTCGGCTTTTTACCTTTCAGAATACTAATGTTGCAGATAAATTGAATATTAGTTTGGAAGAGTTTGATCTTTTAACAAAAAGTGTAAGCGGATCGTCAATCAAGAGTAGAACTAATGATGATTTAGAGTCAATCTATTCTGACGCTTATGACATTATATTTAGAAAATGGAATATCCCTAAAGATGTTTCAATATTGGAAATATTTGCAGATGAATTCCTTAGTCGAATTCCATTTGAACTACTGAGAAACGATGATCAGAGACTAATTAGCGATTACTCTATTGTTTATCAGCCTTCATATACTGATGATTATTTTAAAAATAGATCTGTGCTGATAGCGCCTAATTTTGAAAATAATATTCAAGAAGGAATAGAGAGATTGTTGTTCAATACTGAAGAAGTGAATTCAATAAAAAAATATGTTCCCAATTCAGAAATTGTAAGCTCAATTCAAAATATAAATGAATTAATGAGCTCTTTAAAGGAATCTAGAATTATACATTTTGCTACACATAGTTTTGTGAATATTAATAATCCAGATTATTCTTATCTCTTGTTGCGACAGAATAAAAATGAACCTCATTTGAGACTATACCAAAAGGAAATTAGTAGATGGGATCTTTCCAGTGAGATGGTCTGTTTAACATCTTGTGATTCTGGGGTAGGTGAAATGATTGCAGGTGATGGTATGTATAGTTTAGCAAGAAACTTTATGGCATCTGGCGCCAAATCAGTAATCTCCACCCTCTGGTCTATCAATGATCAATCCTCTTCCTTTATTATGAAAGAGTTCTACAAAGAACTAAAAAAAGGAAAACGAAAAGACGAGGCCCTGCGCCAGGCCAAACTCTCATACCTCGCTCAAGCTGATCCAGAATATCAACACCCTTACTATTGGGCAGCTTTCGTGGCCATGGGAGACATGAGTCCATTGTTTGATCCTTATAAAAAGTGGAAGATAGGAGGCGGTGTATTGGCTGCACTCTTATTGGGAGGAATAGGATATAGAAAGTATAGTGCTCTTAAAATAGCTGCATAGTGTCATAAGACCTTTATAATTCTTTTGAAAGCTTTAGTGCTTTTGCGTGATATGGACTTGTTTGGTCGGGAACTATAATGTTTAAAAGAGAGTCTAAAGAAGTCCCGTTATCTTCTGATAAATATATCAAAGCCAGATACCATTGAGACTTATCTGTACAATTGTCTTCAACTTTAAGTGATTGAAGGAAAACAGCTTTTGCATCATTGAGTTTTTCTTCTTGCATAAGCCTGTGTCCTTGGTTGCACAGAGTAAGAGTTGGTTCTTGGTTAGAATTTCCTCTTACTTCAGGAGACATATAGTCAGAATAATAGGCAGCATATAGAATATCGTTCTGGGTGCTTGAGCTATCCTGTTTTAAGGACTTGTAGAGATAGGCGAATAGAGCCAAGCAAGAAGCGAAAAGTAGCCATAGAAGATAAGACTTGTACCCAGGAGTTTTCTGAATAGGCTCTAAAGACATTATATCTTCATCCCCACGCTCCAACCCCACAATTACTCCTCTAATACCCTCCTCAACTAACAACCCCAACGCCTCATCCACAACACCAAAGTTCTCAACAGCCCTAGCCAACTCATCATCCTGATCTAACTGCTCTTTAAAAGCCGCCATGTCACTTTCACTAAGTGACCCTTCCAGATACTCCCTGATATGTTCATAAAAGTCCATCATAACATAGAGCTAAGTTCTTGTTTGATATGTGGATGTGCATCAACGATGGCATAGAGACGTTGGAGGCACTGATGCTTCTTTTTACGCGCCATACCTTCTGACTTGTATTGAAGATCTTGGGCGATGGCTTTCATTTTTTTGTTGATGGACCATAAGATAAGTACCTTTTTGCAAGTCTCATCTAATTGGTTGAGGACTTCCTTAAGCAATAGTTTTTTTTCTTGATCGATCAAGGTGTCTTCTATAGGAGCTATGTCGTCTTTTAGGAGCATATCTTGAGTAGGTCTCTCTTTTTTGGATTTCGTTACCCCTTTGAGCCATATATTTTTGGCTGTGCCGATGATATAGTTGGTTAGTGATGATTTTATCTCAAGATTAGGTCTATAACAGGCCTTTATAAAGCTAATGATGGCGTCCGTGAAGTGATCCTTGGCTTGAGCTTCATCGCACCCCAACTTGACAAGAGTTCCTATCACTGCCTTGCGCAGAGATGGGTCTTTATACAAAGACTTGATCACCTCATCTCTACCTGAGATGCTGGTGCGTACTTTCTCAATAAGATCTTCGGCCAAGTTCTATAATGGTTAAGCTTCGTGAATGTTAGTTGGGCCCTTGCAGTACAACAAGGATAATCAATTTTGAAAAAAAATTAGTAGCGAAGGGTAACAACTTTAAGTTGGCGGGTACTACTGTATGTACTCACTATTCGCTGCATGCGCTATTCTGATCAAGTGAATTGATGACTACAAGTTAGAACAAAGGTCTCTAACCTATCTAAAGTCACTTACTACTTGGACATCTCACTCGCTCAATCTCTGAAGCGACAAGAGATTATAATCCCTTATCGTGGAAATATTCATCAATCAAAAGTTATGAACGAAGTGTCATAGCGATGGCGGAGCTATGTCCAAGAGATTTTAAGGTGACTATTTATTCACTTATAAATCTATAGCGATGAATACAAACGCAAAAGTCGTAGACGAAGACGAAGACGGTATATAAATGTAAAATAGCTCAAGAACCGATCATTCTTGGGCTATTTTATTGAGTTTTGTATTGATATAGTATCTATAAAATATACTGTCCATTGTTTTCATTTTTAGCTTAATTATTTCTGGGTCTTTCTTTTCTACGATCATGTGAAGTATTTTGGTTAGATTAAAACATGACTTAACGACTCGCTTGCTTAGTTGCTTCTTATTTCGATAGATTAACAGTCTATAATTTTCAATTTTCTGCTTTAAAAAGTATGTGTCCTCAGTATCTGAATCGATATAGTTGATCAATTGTAATCTTCCTGCCATACTTTTAAGATTTACATCCTTGAAATATGTTTGATTGAGCGTCTTTAAAGAGGAATCATATTCTCCTCTTGAATAATATAAATGCGCTGCGGAGAGAGACAAGACTTTACTTCTTATCTTAGAAGAGAGATGTGGACCATATTTGTCTATGAAGGTACTGAGCCAATCATGCTCATTTAAAAATGAAGCCAATGAAACGATATTTATAAATCCAAGTGAAGACAACTGCCCATTATTGAAAAAATAGTCATTGTCCGACATTAATTTGTGTAACTCGAAAACAACGAGAGCGGCAGAAAGGTCACCACTGTTAACTTTCTTTGCATAATGCATTTTTAGCCCTAAATAGATTACTATCCTTATTGTTTCTGAAATTAAGTGGTGGTTTTCAATAAATTCTAATTTGAGAGTGGAAGCAAATTGAGTTGTCCCTTCTCCATATATTATTGTTAATTGTTTGAATATATTGACAATCGAGCTATTATGTTGACTTCGAAATGAATAGTCATCTTGAATACTCTCATAATCTATCTTACTCCGAAGAATTCTGCCTGCACTCTCATACTTGTAAAGCGATCTCACCTGATCATGATATTTCTCAGCATGATCAATCGCTGATTGCATAGTCAGATGCAATTTTTTATTTGCAGTTTTAGGATTATTCGAGAAGTAATAATGATGATCCATCAACTGTTGATACAGTGCTGGCCAAAAATCAATTTTCTCTTCTTTAAGTTCTTCAGAGGTTTTTCTATACAGCTTGTCGGCTTGTTTATACAAGAGCCGCTTGTGATAAGCTTTGAGCAAAAACACTTTTTGAAATCCCTCATCTGACTTTAGCTCGTCGTGTATCAAGTAGTTCTTTATATGGTTGAGTAGGTCTGAGTAAAGATTGAGGACTGTTTTTTTGCTTTTGTTGGGATACAGTTTCTTGTGGATATAGTCAGTGCTGAGCTGAGGTTGCTCTATACTCTTGTTGTATTTGTATATGTGCTTTATAAGCTTGTTCAAGTCAGAACCCTCTCTTGCATAAGACTTTAAATACAAGCGTAAAGGCTTCCAGTCTTCTTGAAGTAGCGCGTTAAGGTATTCGCCTAGTTTGCTATCCTTCATAGCGGTTGATATTCTATACGTGATTACATCTATACGATAATATAGAATAATAAAAGTAGGAAAAAGCAAATAAAAATATAGTGTAAAATATTGACAATCAGTGTTTAAATGTTACTCGAGTTATTAATATGAAGGGGAAATGATCAAAAAGTGTATAAGGGTTTACATTGGTCAGACCTTATCTTAGACTCATTATCAACTAATTCCTTCTCTAATGAAAAACTCACAACCTTCTCGTCGAGAACTCGAGATTCTCGAACGCCTTGTCCAAGGGTACACAGCTAAAGAGATCGGCGGCCAACTGTACATCTCGCAAGGAACTGTGGAGACCCACAAGCGAAACCTTCTCTTAAAACTTAACGCACGCAATACTGTCGACCTAGCGGTCCGAGCAGTTAGAAGCGGCATCTGTTAGGACTACCTCTAACGTACCATACCTTATAGTTTATCAGAAGTTTTATGATTCGGAGATTGAGCGGGCTAACCATTATAGGTTGGCCTGTTCTTATTGTCCTCTCATAGGTTAGCGAAAAAGAACTTCTTTCCTCATTTGATGGATGTAAGGGCCATACATTATTCTGATAACTACATATATTTAATCGATACTCAAAATTTATATTTTGAATATTTGGCGAAAGCCTTGTTATATATCACCAATGCCATAACGATGATATATGCTCCTTCTCACATAAGATCAGTCAGAATACTATTTTATCCACCTTTTTCAAATACCCCTGAGCCCTTTATATCAGCTACTTTTGCACCTTTTTTGGTCTATATAGACGTAGCATTATGAAGAGGATCTTTCGCAACTTTACTTTCAATCCTAAGGATGACATACTTTCTGGACTAACAGTAGCCTTAGCGCTAGTGCCCGAGGCGGTTGCCTTTTCATTTGTGGCTGGAGTGGATCCACTCGTAGGTCTGTATGGTGCTTTTATAATGGGGATCATCACATCATTATTTGGTGGAAGACCAGGCATGATCTCTGGCGCTACTGGAGCTATGGCAGTTGTGATGGTACATATGATCCAAAAAGGTAATGAGGTAGGAGCAGGTCTTGCTGAGCCAATGAGCAATCTTGGCTTACAATGGTTGCTGATCACACTCTTGTTTGTAGGTGTCATCCAGATAGTTGCAGGGATATTCAAGTTGGGTAAGTTCGTCAGGCTGATCCCGCATCCTGTTATGATGGGTTTTGTCAATGGACTCGCCATTGTCATCTTCTTATCACAACTTGGACTCTTCAAAGAGACGATAGATGGACAGCAGCAATGGCTTCAAGGCATAGAACTCTACATTATGTTGGGACTTGTAGGGCTGACGATGGCCTTGATGTATGGCTTGCCCAAGCTAACCAAGATGATACCAGCTGCATTGACAGCGATTATTGTCGTTGCTGCGATTACGATATTTGGAGATGTAGATGTGAGTACGGTTGGTTCGTTTATCAGAGAAGGTGGAGGAGAAGGATTGCAAGGAGGGCTACCTGCTTTCCAAGGACAGATATTTGGCTTTATAGATACATTGGATGGACACTGGGGCTTAATTATTTCTACTGCGTTTATACTGGCTGCGGTAGGATTGATAGAGTCACTGATGACGCTCAATCTTGTCGATGAACTCACAGAGACCAGAGGAAGCGGTAACAGAGAGTGTATCGCTCAAGGAAGTGCAAACATACTGAGTGGCCTATTTGGCGGTATGGGCGGATGTGCAATGATAGGTCAGTCACTGATCAATGTCAATGCTGGCGGAAGAGGACGATTGTCTGGCGCGACAGCGGCGATTGCTTTGTTATGCTTTATACTTTTTGGTGCACCGTTGATCGAGCAGATTCCCATTGCGGCATTGGTAGGTGTGATGTTTATGGTAGTAATCGGCACATTTGCATGGAGTAGCTTTCGTATCCTTAACAAGATACCTATGGCAGATGCGATTGTCTTGGTAGCCGTATCAGCCATTACTGTATGGCAAGATCTTGCGATTGCTGTCATAGCAGGTGTTATCATATCGGCATTAGTATTCGCATGGAATAATGCAACTATGATCCGCGCTCGTAAACGCTTCAAGCCAGATGGCACTAAAGTATATGAGATCTGGGGCCCGTTGTTTTTTGGATCGATACAGAACTTCGTTTCTAAGTTTGATGTCACTACGGATCCTGACAACATAGAGATCGACTTCATGGAGTCGCGCGTTAGTGACCACTCTGCTATAGAAGCACTACGTACCATAGGAAACAAATACCTGGATTCTGGCAAAGGCATAAAACTTACTCACTTAAGCCCTGAGTGCATAGACCTCCTCGTCAAGCGAAATCCTGAATTTGAGACTGTCATAGAAAGATCCATCGATGACCCTCGCTATCATGTAGTGACCGACCTCATGGATGCAGAGGTGTAGAAACTAACCTGCACGTTATTTGAAGTTTGCATAAACCCAATCACTTCCGTAGCAGAAACGTTATTTGAAGTTTGCAACTTCATATCAATATCTCCTTTGCCCACGACCGCCAAGAGCTTAGAAACCATTGGCTCAATAAACAGGATGTCGAAATAAAGGTCTCCCGACCCAATGTCGTTTAGTTAAGGTATAAATAGATATTTTTGTCTTGTATTTGAGTCTGATATAGAGCTGATTATTATTAATTTTAATCAGTTTGAATGTTGGATTATCGAGACGAGATGCTCTGTTTGATCCAAAATGAATTTGAAGGCGAACTTTTCAAAGAAAGATGTAGAGATGGATGTTCAAGTTCATTCACGCGATCCAGAGTATTTACATTAAAGAAATTAGTTGTATTCCTCATGATGTTGCGAACTTCGTATCAAAGAGAAATAAATAGTTTTTGCAAGCTGCTTATTAAAGGGGATTACAATATTAGGCAAGCAACGGCTGGAGCTTTGACACAAGCAAGAGCGAAGTTAAACCCATATGCATTTCAAAGATTACAAGAAATTGCAATTACGACCTTTTATCGTCGAGCGGATTACAATAAGTGGTTTAATTATAGATTGCTGGCTGTAGATGGCAGTGTTGTTAGCTTGCCTTATTCGGCAAGTATCATTGACGAATTCGGGTGTGAAGAATACATAAAAAAATCAAGTGGTAAAAAGAGCATGGCGAGATGCTCCTTATTATATGATGTGTTAAACCAAGTGCCTTTGGATGCTCAGATAAGTGGCTATAAAACAAGTGAAAAAAAGCAACTGTCCAATCACTTAGAAAAAATAGAAGAAGGAGACTTAGTGTTGGCTGATAGAGGATACGCGTATAGTTCTGTAATCTATTGGTTATCAGAGCGCAAGGCGGAATTTTGCATACGTTTTCATGACCACAAATTAAAGAGTGTTAAAGCGTTTATAAACTCAGAACAAAGTGAAACCCAAATCGAATTGCCTCTTGATCCAAATTTTATAAAATCAATGTCGTTACCTAAAGATACTTCCCCGATAAACGTAAGGTTAGTGAAGGTGGAATTAGACACCGGAGATGTTGAAATAATAGGCACATCATTGCTGGATAGAGAAGAATATAAAATAGAGGAATTCAAGAAGCTCTACCATTTAAGATGGGGCGTGGAAGAGGCTTTTAAAATGCTTAAATCTCGTATCGATTTAGAATTCTTTTCAGGAAGAACGGCAAGGTCTATTTATCAAGACTTCTACGCTAAAATCCTCATGATGACACTTTGTGCTACCTTGAGCCATCCCATAGACAAAAAGGTAAGAGAAGAGTATAAGGCCGCCAAAACGGGGAACAAACACGATCAACAAATTAATAGAGCTGATGCAATAGCTGAAACCAGAGGTAATCTTATTGCCTTGTTCATCGAAAAGAAACATCAACAGACCATAGCCATAATGGATAATATTATAGAAGCATCAAGGCTAATCATTAGACCAAACCGCAAGTCCAAAAGATTAAAAATAGTCAAAAAAAGAAAACCTTTGAATTACAAACCTCTATGACGTTCATACTAACTAAACGACATTGGTCTCCCGACCTCTTATTTAGTTAATCAACTAATAAGATTTTATAACATATCACATTAGCATCCACATTATCAATTAGTTAAACATTACAATTATAACTATCTCAAAAAAATCCTCGATCTAATCCCAAAAAAATGTGTGTTGTGGATTTGCTGGCGTCTTATAAGTGATTGTTTTCAATTGGTTTTTTGGGGTTTTATGCAGGTCGTCCTTCGGGAGGCCTTTTTTTTGCCCTGTACTCAACGCAATACCACTAAACAAGTCATTTGAAGTTTGCAACTTCAAATCAATATCCGTTGTGCAGTACTAAAGGAGGTTAAAAACCTTTGGCTCAATAATTACGGTGTTGAAATAAAGTTCTCCCGACCTCTTATTGAACATCAATCATCTAATCATCACATCAACCAATCACCAAACCAATTAACCATCAAATAACGACATCAACTACTAATTGGCTAATTAAAATTATATTGTCATTCTAAACACACAAAAGAATGATAATCAGACTGATTGGATTAATCTCCTTCCTGCTTATAGCCAGCGTACTTCCAGGTCAAGACAGAAAGCTACCCGCAGATACGATGGTGAAGACTACACACAATGTCACGATAGGAGGCGAGCGCATCGCTTATACAGCAGAGACAGGTACACAACCTGTTTGGAATGATAAAGGCAAAACAGTAGCCGCACTTTACTATACCTATTATACAAGAGATAACATCACTGATCGCGCTTCAAGGCCATTGGTTATTTCATTTAATGGTGGACCTGGTTCTGCGTCTGTGTGGATGCACTTGGCTTATACAGGCCCTAGGATATTGAAGATCGATGATGAGGGATTTCCAGTGCAGCCATATGGAGTCAAGGATAACCCGCATAGTATCTTGGATGTAGCCGATATCGTATACGTCAACCCAGTCAATACTGGATACTCAAGAGTCTTGGATAAGGATACCGATGCTAAGAAGATGTTCTTCGGAGTCAATCAAGATATAAAGTACCTCGCTGATTGGATCAACACTTTTGTAACTAGACATAATCGATGGTCTTCACCGAAATATTTGATTGGGGAGAGCTACGGTACGACAAGAGTTTCAGGACTTGCATTAGAATTGCAAAATCGCCAATGGATGTACCTCAACGGTGTCATCCTTGTCTCTCCAACGGATAT
>CALIHL010000223.1 GCA_938022935.1 uncultured Saprospiraceae bacterium | reverse complement strand
TAAAGTTAAGAAGGAATCTGATTATATGAGACAGAATAGTTAATTGAAAAGAATAGTTTAACCTATAGACGCCAGATCGTTATGATGATGTTATCAAAACACATGAAAAAAGTGGATAAAGACAGGCCTTATCCACTTTTTAATATGGTCAATAGAAAATTTACTATTTACACAATCACTCTCCCACCTTGATACTACTCAGTAATTCTGGACTTGAAGGTGTATCTGTATCAAACTGATAGAACCCATCTTCTCCAATCATAAGTAAGAGCTCAGGTGTAACGGATATCACATCAAATGCAAAGAAGTCTTTCACACCACCGATCTGATTAGTTCCTATCTCTTCTGGCTCTGTGATATCAAAAACCTTCAGTCCTTGATCTGCTTCGCATAGATAAAGAACGTCATCTCTTACTGAAAGACCATGTGGGTTGTGCATTTCAAATGTTGCGATCAATTCTGGGCGTAGTAGATCAGAAACGTCAACGACATTGAGTTCGTTTGTGAAGTTTTCACAATCGTTTCCATTGCGCAATGTGACATATGCTATGTCGCCTTGAACCACAACTGGGTCACATGCATTGGCATGAGCGAAAGTGCTGAGATATCGGGGATCTGATGGCTGGGTATTATCGAAGATATGCATACCATTGCGTGCACCGATAAACAGATTTTCCTTGTAAGGAAATATTGTCTCGATACCCCACTCCATATACACTTCATTGAGCTTATCTGGGTTGGCCAGATCTGCAACATCAAATATGTGCATCGTGTGATCATTGATATAATAAAAGTGATCATTGAAAAGTGCCATTCGAGTTAAAGAGCCTGCTTGACCTGCTGATTCTCCAGAAGCTCCAAAAGCGCCATCATTAGAGACTTGTGCAGTTTGAGGAGTACCTAAAAACCTACTTTGATCTACAGAAGCATCAACAAAAAGTTGATTATTGTTCCAAAAGAAAACTTCAGGATTATCATCACAACTGAAAGATTCTGTCTTGTCTACTTCCTGATAATCCACCAAGAATCGACCATCATCAACCACCCAAACGTTGTCTTTAACCCCGTTGATGACATTGACAACTTCTGGTTCTCTAATGTCTTCGATGTCAATCACTATAATATTCTGCCAAGTATCAGCATAGATATAGTTGCCACTTAATGATATGTCTTGATTGCCCTCAATCGCAATGAAACCTAGTTTCTTAGGGTTTTGTAGATCAGAGTTATCTATGATATGAACCCCATTGTCTCTTTCATTGATCAAGATCATATCGCGGTAGTAAAAGAACTTGCCAGGATTTTCCAATGTCCTATCTTCTACAAAAACTATTTCCGCACCGATCTCATCGGCAGTTCTGTACACAGGTTCGTATACTTTATACGTGTAAGTTGTCTCGCATTCTTCACTTGTACATGATGACAAGAAGAGCGAAGCGATGAGTAAGCAGCAAAAGGAAAGTCTAATCATTACTTTTTGATTTAATTGTTAGAACTGCCTTAGACTACGCTCAGCCCATCAAGTAGGTTGGTTGTGGTCTTAAAATTCTTCAAGTTTACTTTATGAGACTCACCAAAACTTAGCGCCCATCATCAAGATAATGGCTATACCTGCCGCTGCCCCTGAAACAAATAGATTCCATTCGCGATGCTTGGCTCCAGCTATATTAACCAAGACATAACCTAATAACATGGTTAACCCTACAATGATCAATTGACCAATCTCGACGCCAACATTAAAGGCAAATAATGGCCCTATGATATTCTCATCTTTCCCCATGAGCGACTTGAAAAAATTAGAAAATCCGAGGCCATGTATCCATCCAAAGAACAAAGCCAAGAGATAATTCCATCTGATCATCCGCTCTGATTCATGACTCTTTGTAACATTGAATATAGCAGTCACCAAGATTGTCAAAGGAATCAAAAACTCAATAATATCGGCCGGAAAGACTACTATCTCAAGCGCTGATAAAGCTAATGTGATACTATGTCCTATGGTAAAAGCTGTAACCAAGACTAGTATCTTGCGCCAATCCTTTATCATATATACAGCACACAGAGCCACTACAAATAGAATATGATCGTAAGCCGCAAGATCAAGTATGTGCTCGAATCCGAGTTGTAAGTATGTCTTGAACATGATACAAAGATAAGTGAATCAATAAATCAAAGTGGGTTATACCTCTCGTATAAATATGCACTTCGCTGCACACTTATCGTTCATTCTTTCGTTAGAAAAGCTATGAAAAAACTATTCACCTTGGTTTTTTTCTTTATTACCATATTTCATGGTCAAGCACAAGAAAATACCACCAAGCCTTCTGTCTTTCTTGATTGTCAAACCAACTGCTTTACGACCTTCTTAAGACAAGAACATGGTTATGTAAACTATAAGAGAGAAAGACAAGGTGCAGATGTATATATTTTGGTGACAGATCAATCTGCCAGTGCAGGTGCACGTGAGATTCAGATGATATTTGATTACAATGATCTTACGATAGCTGATGATACCATAAAGTACTATAGACCAGCCAATATATCTGAAGCTGAGAAAAGGGATCTATTTCTTAAAAGTTATAAGAAAGGGATCCTCCCAGCTTTGCTCATTTCAGACATTAGCGACCACATAGACTATACTGTAAATGAGGTAGAACAAGATTCGACAAACACAACTGATGATACCGCTGATCCGTGGAAGCTATGGTCCTTTAATTTAGGTCTAGATCTTAGAGTAAATGGGGAAGCAAGTTTTAATGAGCAATTTTATAGTGGGAGGTTCTCAGCTTCGCAAGTGAAAGAAAAGTATAAGTTTTTTGTTTTCACTCGATATAATCTTGAACAATCTACCTTTACATTATCTGATGGAGAAGAAGTAAAGAGTGAAAATAGAAGATCAACATTCTTCACTCAATATGTAAAGAGTATCGGGTCTCGGTGGTCAATCGGAGCACGCGCATTCGCAGGATCTTCCTCTTTTGGCAATACTGATTTTGAAGCCTTCTTTAAGCCTGCATTAGAATATAACGTCTTTCCTTATAGTGAAAGCAGCACTAAAAGGTTTAGCTTTTTATACTCGGTAGGTCCAGAGTATAAAAACTACACCGAGATTACTGTGTTCGACAAATTAGAGGAGACAAGATGGAGGCAGGGATTAGATGTAGAGTTTATCTCTACCCAACAATGGGGCGAAATAGAGTTTGAAATTGAGTTTGATCAATATTTGCACGACCTTAGCTTATACAGTATATCCTTTAATCCTAATATAGAACTCAACATTGTAAGAGGACTCAGCTTAGAGTTTGGAGGAGAGATATCCTTTGTAGGTGATCGAATCAATATATCTAAAAGTGAAATATCTGATCAAGATATCATCTTACAGAATAGACAATTAGACACCAACTACTCTTACTTTTCTTATATCGGCTTTAACTATAGATTTGGTACGAGAAATAACAATATTGTTAATCCGAGGTTCTGATTTTATAAAAATCAATTTGACTATTTATTCAGAAAAGGGTCACTAAATTTTTTGTCAACTAGAATCTCTTCATCAGTCAGCGTCAATATAAAATCAATTAGTGATTTCTTTTCATCATCAGTAAGGTTCAACTGTTTAGGCATCCCAGATCTATCCAGAAGCCTTTCATCCACACTTCCATCAGGGTGATTTTCAATTGACACACCTGAATCATAGTGCTCAATCACTTCTTCTAAAGTTTTAAGACTACCATCATGCATGTAAGGGCCCGTTGTACTCAAGTTTCTAAGAGAAGGAACTCGAATACGAATATTTCTACCAAACAGTTCTACCCCATAATAAGTAGTGACTAAGTTTGGATCTAAAGGTTCTTCGATAACTAATCCGATATCCGTTAAATCCCTCTCAGCCCCCTCATAGTATGCCCCAAACTCATCTATTACGTGGTGGCAAGAGTTACAATGTGTCTCAAACAACCAACTTCCTAGCCTCTCAGAATCAGTAAACTCAATTTGTCCTGATAAATATCTATCATAACGAGTGTTCGTACTTATCATGCTCCCAACAAATTGCGCTAAAGCTTCCGCTATAAGTTCTTTTGTTAACTCTTCAGTTCCATATGCTTTTGAGATAAGTTCCGAATAATATTCCGCCCCATTTATCCTCTTACTTAGATCTGAAAAAGAAAGACCCATTTCAAGGGGATCAAAAATGGGTGCAACAACTGCACTTTGTATTGCCCAAGTTCTACCATCCCAAAAGAAGCGATCATTAAAATTAGAATTTATTAATGTCGGAGAATTAGCCAATGTCATACCTTGTAGAAATCCTACGCTCAGAGGAACATCGTCTCCAAATGAAAATTCTTGCTTATGACAACTAGCACATGATACTTGTCCATTTTGTGAGAGAATCTCATCATAAAATAAAACCCTACCTAATTTTACAATATCATTTGAAAAAGCAGTACCAAACTCATCTACATTATATTCATACTCTAAATCTGATATCACTACTTCATTGGAACGCTCAACTTCAAATTCTGAACATCCCAATATAGTTGTTAGAACAGATAGGATATAAAAAGATCGAAATGATATAGTCATGATTTAAAATTGCAAACCAATTATAGTAAACTGAGGAAGCACATCCCAATTAGTGCTATTTATAACCGCAACCGTTGGGCTTCTTATTATCTGAGTGCTTTTTTCATAGATAGCATAAAAACCCAGATCAAAATAAAATCTGGTTTTCTTCCGACTTGGGATTTGCCATCCAATAGATAGCCCTGCATATGGTTTTATTGAATTATTCCCTTCCCTGTTATTGAGTGCCAATGCAACTCCTACCATTCCTTTTACAAAACCTTTTGCTTTATACTGATTTTCGGAAAGATAATATCTTGCCATTGGTCCAACTCCAAGAATATCACCAAAGTTGAAACCGGTTCCTCTTGATTGGCTTATCAAGAAGCCTAATTGGCCACCTAAGTCTAAACGACTGTTTACTCGTCTTCCTATATCCAAACCTATTGGAATACTATAAATGTTAAGATTATAAAAAGTGCCTCCCGTTTTATGATGGCGTGGATCACTCAAGTTTTCCAGATAAGTCTCTTCTTCATCTCCAATTTCTATAATCTTATCAATGTATTTAAAGCTATACTCTGACACATCACCTGATAGAGTTTTTATTCTTACTAAGAACTCTGTTTGTTCGATAATTTCACCTTTTATGATGGACCCATCTTTCAGGACTAATGCCTTTGTAACATTACCTTGCCCCAGCAATAATTGACAAGAAAGAAATAAACAAAGTAGGCTCAAGCCAATAATCCTTAATTCTTTGAGAAACATATAATTCAAGATTGTACGAATAACACCTCAAGTTGAGGAATAACTATGAATTTATTTAATAAATAGAGATATATTTTAATCAAAACTATCTCACCAACATAACCGTTCCAGAAGCCTTAACAGGGTCTCCGTTTATTAGAAAACCTTCCATCACATAAGGATAGACTCCTTCGTCAACTGCCTTTTTATCAGAGGTTGTACCATCCCATGCAGTAGATTCTTCCGAGTACTGCCATAAGAGGCTCCCCCAGCGATCATAGATATTGAAGTAATTGATACCACCTAAGCTTTTGCCAAACGGTGAGATGAAGTAGTTGTCATTATTAGAATCTCCATTAGGAGAAAATATATTGGGTATATAAATAGACACATCTGTATCTAATGAAATATTGAGTGTATCACTTGCTTCGCATCCACCTTCTGCAATTGCTACTGCAATAACCCGACTGTCATTAAGCGGCAGAAAAGTAAAAGACGTTTCATCATTAAAGTTTACCAGCTCTTCTGGCCAAGTGATAGAGGCAATATTGAAATTAGAATTTACATCCATATCAATTTCTTCACCTAATAAAAGATCCAAGTCAGGTCCTATATCAATCATAAACAAAGGAGGGTCTGTTAGGGTCACTCTTTCTTCAGCAAAACAGTTAAACCTGTCTTCAACTAGGACATCATATACGCCTGCCGCGACGTCATTAGCTTCGAGGCCCTTATACGTTCTATCTTCAATAGAGATATTATAAGGAGGATAACCCCCGGTAACATCAGATGCACTAATCACGCCTGATGCTTCACCATTACAATTAGGATCTATAGCTTCAACATTTGACGATAACACTTCTCTTCTTACTGTATCCAGACGGATGGTTACGATGCTATCACAACCATACTGAGATATTAAAGATTCGACATATGTTCCAGGTTCTATAAGAACAGCACCAGCCAGCTCTATAGAAGTACCACCACATATCGTATCAAATCTCATGTAGTCTCGTTGTGTTGTAAACACCGAAATAGTATCAGAAAAAAAGCGGCACTTTTCATTTGAGAAACTCACTACAGAAGCTGCAGTAGAATATCTAAAAATAGCTTTTTGATTAGGCGTTAGATCACCATATACAAGTTGGCTACTTTCTTGGCCAGAGATAACATCCCAATTAGAATTATCAGAACTTACTTCCCATTGATAAAGTCTATCTACATCTTCAACTCCTTCTATTAGAGCTACTAGTCTCAGCGGTAAGTCTTCTTCGCATACGATCCTATCCCCATCAACGAGTCCAACTTCACTTCTTGGGCCGCAAGCTCTAAATGAGATATTGTCCAAAGCAAGGTCATTGCCTGTTCCCCCAGGAGCATTGTTGCGAAGTGAAAGCTTTACACTTGTTTGACCAGGAGACGTACTAAAACTAAAGGAGTAAGTATTCCAAGTTTCATTCTGTCTGATATTGCCAGTACGAAGTACAACTTCATCATCAATTAGAAAATCAACATTGGGGTCCGAATGTCCCGTTACTGATTGTCTGACTACATTGACTATGTCAGCAGAGAACTCATAGTTTGTATTGTCACAAAGCCCTTCAATCTCTTCTTCATAAAAAAGACCAGGTTCAAATGAGGCATTGACTACCATCATGTAGCCATTAGGATCATTACTATTATCTCTTAGAGGTAACCAAGTCCCATATAAGAAACTCCATCTACCCATATCATTAGTGATGATATATTCGCCATCTGCGGGTGATCCATTTTGTACATATCTGTATCCAGGAGCAAGCATCGGATCCATAGCAATATTGTTGGCTTGACCTGATCCAAAGTCGCCAGCTGAAAAAAGATTATCACCTAATCCACCGGGGCACTCTTGTGCATCTAACAGCACGGTTACCCATAGAAATAATGATAATGTGAGATATACCCTTTTCATAGTTGACTGTTACATAGATAACAGTCCTGAGTTAATATTCCAACTTACAGAACGACAAGGCCAAAAGAAAACAGAATAATAATGCCTGCTGTAGTTAAGGCAAGTTGCTTAAGATAAGGATCCAATTGGGCGGCCTCTTTTTTATTCTTGACTGCTAAAAAATTAACAATGAGAAGGGGTGATAAAATCATAAAGAGCCACTTTAGGCTTACGCCAAATGATTGAATTACACCATAACTAACTAAAGCCACCACTGCAGATGCTAACAAGCAGCCGTGATAGCTCACTGCGGCTTTTCGACCAATCTTGACAGGTATAGATATCTTTCCTGCTATCTTATCAGAATTTATGTCTCTGATGTTGTTGACATTAAGTACTCCTACGCTAAGTGTACCACTTGCGAAGGCAGGTAACAGCAAATCCCATGAGGCACTCTTCGTCTGAAGAAAGTAACTACCGATAACCGTGACAAGGCCAAAGAAGATAAATACCGCGATGTCGCCCTTGCCGCTGTATCCGTAAGGACTGGAGCCTGCTGTATAATTGACAGCAGCCCAGATGGCCAAAATCCCTAAGAGTGTAAAGCCACCTCTTAACAGCCAGTCGTCAAAAGCGACATAAACCAAGCACAAACCACATAGCAATGATATAACAGCCAGTGTGTTAACCGCAAATTTCATTTGCGAAAGCGATATGGCTCCAGACTGCACAGCACGCTGAGGTCCTTGGCGATCTTGATGATCCGCACCATGTATGCTATCACCATAATCATTAGCAAAGTTGGAAAGCACCTGAAGGCAGATACCTGTAAGTACAGACAAGATCGCAATCGACCATCGAAACGCGCCAGAATCATAAGCTAAGCTATGACCCAATATCATAGTAGAGACAGCAAGAGGTAGTGTCCTTAACCGAGCAGCTTGGATCCAAGATTTGACAGACATAGAGGCCAATAATGATGGTCTAAATAAACGCTAATATATCTCCTGTGCGTTCAATCAGCAGCATCCTGATCGCAATTCTGAAATTATGGAAGACTATTGGGTAAGTCAGAATACTATTTCATCTACAGATATACTCTTTTCATAGAAATTATTAATTACTCTCTGGTCATGCCATTACCTTAGACCCATATTTAAAATATGATGAGAAAACTATACTTCATTGTT
>CALIHL010000222.1 GCA_938022935.1 uncultured Saprospiraceae bacterium | reverse complement strand
TATAAAGGGCACCAAGCAAAAGTTAGTTGATAAGACAGCCAGAGAAAGAAGTGCAGCATATCCTTTTGATATTCCGTATCGATTGATCAATATGTTCTCTGTGCAAGGAGATACAGTGCTGGACCCTTTTTTAGGTACAGGGACGACTACGCTTGCGGCCATGACGGCTATGAGGCATAGTATAGGAATAGAGATAGACGAGCAACTTGCCGACTCTATATCTACCGCCATTCTTAATAAAGAAGAAGCGCTTAATAAAGTAATTGACTCAAGATTGGCAGCACATGAACGCTTTGTGGAAGAGCGCTTAGAACTGAAAGGCCCAGACGCTTTTAAGCATAAGAGTGAGTACTATGGTTTTCCTGTGATCACTAAGCAAGAAGCTCTAATGCAGTTCTCAAAGTTAGAAAAGGTGGTGGTTAAAGGGAGTGGCTTTGAAGCTACGCATAAAATAGACTGACTCTTATCTAACTTTTAGTTTTTCAATCACATATTCGTTGATTACGGTGCCATCATGTTTCGATATCACATCATAAACAGGCTTTCCAAAAGTTTCTGTGTATGCTTTGTTTTTGTTTTGATTTGCTGCTCGTGCTTTTTCTATATAAGAATTGTTGTATAAGTAAGACTTAGGTTTGATCTGAATAGCACAGATCAATCTGTCAGACCGATATATCTCATAGTCAACACCATATTGATAATCAAAGTCTCCATCCTTTTTGACGAATGAAAGGTCTTTGATTCTATCTTGAAGTTTCTTAATCGTATTGTGTTCTCTAAGGATAATACCATTCCATGTATCGCAGATGACTCGGAAGCGTACTGCTGCCTGACAGTCCATGAGAGTAATGTCCTTGTACTTGTCCTTGATACGACCGTGCAATAGCTCTCCCTTTAGCTGAAGTTCTAATTTGGTGCGCCCGTAATTCCAGTTGAGTTCTTTGAAGCCTTGCGTGAATCTATGTACCCGTTCTTTTTCAAATCTGATCAAGCTTTCGTTGTTTAGTAGAGCTTGATTCTTAAGGCTGAAAGTTGACATCTTTTTGAGCCGGTCTTTGCCAGAATCATAATAGAAAGATTCCCACTCTTCTTTATTTCTGAAGGATCTTGATTCTATCAAACTGCTCACATATCCAACACTCCATGGGTCGTTGAGCATGAGTTCATTCCATGGGCTATTTGTTCTGCTGAACTTAGATTTGTCTAGATGATTTGTGAATTTATCCATCATTCTATAGATGCTTTTATCCTTCCTAAGATAATGACTTATTTATAGATCGATCTTGAAGTCAAAAGTGGGCAGTGATTTGTACATTGGGCTACTCAATCAATGAGTATGTCAATTTTTATAGTCTTGTGTGGTATCGCGGTTCTTGTGCTCCTGATTGGAGTAATAAAACTGGATACTTTCCTCTCTTTTATTTTAGTCGCGATTGGTCTTGGGTTAGCACTGGGTATACCTGTATCTGAAATCAGTGGAGCTATTAAGAAAGGGATTGGAGACATGCTGGGCTTCTTGGTAATTATACTTGGCTTTGGAGCGATGTTAGGAAAGCTTGTAGCTGATAGTGGAGCGGCACAACGGATCTCAGATAGCTTGATCAAAGCATTTCCAAACAAGTACATACAGTGGGCTGTTGTGATCACAGGCTTTATCGTCGGGATACCGATGTTTTATTCTGTGGGCTTCGTGATCTTGCTGCCGTTGGTATTTGCTGTAGCGGCCTCTACAAGGCTCCCATTGTTATATATTGGTTTACCGATGTTGGCTGCACTAAGTGTGACCCATGGCTATCTGCCGCCCCATCCAGCTCCCACTGCTTTAGCTCAAAGTTTTGGTGCAGATATAGGTACTACGATTCTTTATGGCCTCATAGTAGCTATTCCGGCGATCATACTTGGAGGCCCTGTATTTGGCTCGACCTTAAAAAAATATAATCCAAAGCCGCTTGCTTCAATGATGAGTTCAAAGAGATTTGAGGATCACGAGATGCCGAGTCTGGCTAATAGTATTTTAACGGCACTTTTCCCTGTTATTTTATTAGCTGGCGCATCTTTATTGAAGCTTGTATTTACTGAAGAGGGTACTCTGCTTTATAATATCGTCAACTTCGTTGGAGATCCAGTTATGGCAATGGTAATTACGATCCTCGTTGCGATCTTCTCCTTGGGACTAAGTCGAGGGATGAAGATGGGGGAGATATCAAAGACATTCGTGGAAGCGATCAAAGGCATAGCAATGATCCTGCTTATTATAGCTGGGTCGGGTGCTCTTAAGGAAGTCTTTATACAAAGTGGTATAAGTACGACAATAGGCGATATGCTCAAGGATGTGGCGATAGAGCCATTGGTGCTTGCATGGGGTATCGCAGCCATCATCCGTATCTGTGTAGGATCGGCGACTGTAGCTGGATTAACCAGTGCAACAATTGTAGCGCCTCTGATCGTTCTAACAGGAGCTAATCCAAACCTAATGGTATTGGCTACAGGTGCTGGATCATTGATGTTTTCACATGTCAATGACACTGGGTTTTGGCTCTTTAAAGAATACTTCAATATGACAATAAAAGATACTTTGAAAACTTGGACTGTGATGGAAACGATTGTTTCAGTTACAGGCCTTGTAGGAGTTCTAATTATAAATCAATTCGTTTAGTTGTATGACACCAGATAGAATATTTGAAGGCATGGGATTGACATTGCCGCCCCCTCCAAAACCACTTGGAGTTTATAAGCCATTTTTGCAAATTGGAAATCAAGTCTATGTCTCAGGACATGGCACAGTTAAAGCTGATGGTTCTTTGATCATAGGAAGAGTAGGAGACGACCTTGATATAGAACAAGGTAAGCTGGCCGCCAGACAAGTTGGGCTGGCTATACTTGCGACTCTCTTTAATAACATCGGAAGTCTTAATAGAATCGAAAGGGTTGTAAAAGTATTGGGGATGGTTAATTGCACATCAGACTTTGAAAAACATCCTTATGTGATCAATGGTTGTAGTGAGCTTTTTTCAACTATATGGGGCGAACAAAAAGGCGTTGGCGTGAGAAGTGCCGTAGGTATGGGGTCGCTTCCTGACAATATCCCTGTTGAGATAGAGGTGCAATTTTTATTGAAGTCGTGAGTACTTGGCACAGCATCGATCTGAGTAGGGTGGATACACCAGCTTTGATTGTAGACAAGGATAAAGTCAAGCATAACATTGACGCAGCTATATCTCACGCCGGTGGATTAGAAAGACTGAGGCCTCATGTGAAAACTCATAAGAGTCTTGAGATAGCTAAGATGCAAGTAGCTGTGGGTATTGTTAAGTTTAAGTGTGCGACAATCCCTGAGGCGGAAATGCTTGGTATGGCAGGTGCGCATGATGTGCTCATCGCTTATCAGCCACAAGGGCCCAAAGTCAGCCGAGTACTCGCTCTTAATCTGACCTTTCCTGAAACAAAGTATTCTGTTTTAATTGATAACGAGTTTTCTGCAACTTTTATAAATAAGGTGTTCGCTGATGCAAATGTTATCTGTCCTGTTTATATAGATGTCAATAATGGTCACAATAGAACTGGCATAAAAACAGCTAATGTTGCCTCCTTGGTTTCTAATTGTATTGATCTTTCTAATATTAAAATCATAGGTCTGCATTGTTATGATGGGCATATCAGAATGGCATCTTTGGATAATCGTGTGTCTGAATCAACTGCGGCTTTCTTAGAAGTTGTGACACTAAAAGAACAATTGGAAAAAGAGCACTCTTTGTCATTAAATATGGTAGCAGGAGGAAGTCCCTCTTTTTCTGTTCATGCCGTACATCACAAAGTAGAATGCAGCCCAGGGACTTTTTTATTTTGGGATCAGCGCTATGGAGAGATGTATGAGGAACAACCATTTGAAAAAGCTGCGGTTGTTGCTACGCGCGTGATCTCCAAGATCGATGCTCATACATACTGCTTGGATCTTGGTCATAAAAGCATAGCGAGCGAGTTTCCATTTCCAAGATTGAAGTTTATCACTGATCATGACCTCAAGCAAACGGGGCATAGTGAGGAACACTTAACTGTAACATGTGAGATTCCCGATGCTCTTGAAGTTGGACAACTTTTATTAGGCTTTCCATATCATATCTGTCCAACTGTGGCATTATATGATCATTTTCAAGTTGTAGAAGCTGGGGCAGTTATAGGGCAATGGCAAGTAACCGCTCGAGATCGCAAGATTACAATATGACATCAGAGTCTAAAGATAATAAAGTCTTAATCGTAGATGGTCATCTCGATCTAAGCATGAATGCTATCGATTGGAATCGTGACTTGCGTATGCCAGTCTCTGAGATAAGGAAGTTAGAATCTGGTATGACGGATTATCCTGATCGAGGTAATAATGTTGTTTCGTTTGATGAGATGAAGAAAGGCGGTATCGGTCTTTGCTTTGCCACCTTGATTGCGAGATATGCCAAGCCTGATCATCCTTTGGGCGGATGGCGCTCGCCGGAGCAAGCCTGGGCACAGACTTGTGCTCAGTTGAGTTGGTATC
>CALIHL010000221.1 GCA_938022935.1 uncultured Saprospiraceae bacterium | reverse complement strand
TAAAGGCTAACGAACATAAGGCTGACACATCAACAGAAGCCAAAATGGGTAAAGACTTAAAAGCTTCATCCTCTGAAACTATGAAGGGTGAGCCTATTAAGAAGGCGAGCTCAACTGCCATGACGGGTGATCCGATACCTATTGACACTCGTCTCAGACAAGGCCAACTATCCAACGGCATCAAGTATTACATCCAAAAGAACTCAAAGCCTGAAAACCGAGCAGAGCTAAGACTCGCTATCAACGCGGGGTCCATTTTAGAAGATGAAGATCAATTGGGCTTAGCCCACTTCGTGGAGCATATGGCTTTTAACGGCACAGAGAATTTTGAAAAAAGCGAACTGGTAGATTACTTGGAGTCTGTTGGAACAAGATTTGGGCCTGACCTCAATGCTTATACTTCTTTTGATGAGACTGTATATATGCTTCAAGTTAGAACGGATAGCATGGAGCTTTTTGACAAAGGGATGTTGATCCTTAAAGATTGGGCAGGAGGCGTTTCATTTGATCATGAAGAGATTGACAAAGAAAGAGGTGTCGTTGAGTCGGAATGGAGAAGTAGACTTAGTGCGGATCAGCGGATGCAGAACCAGTATTTTCCGATCTTATACAAAGGATCACGATACGCAGATCGCCTGCCAATCGGAAGTCCAGACATAATCAACAATGCTGACTATGAAACTGTAAAGCGCTTTTATAAAGATTGGTACCGTCCTGATCTGATGGCAGTAGTCGTTGTAGGAGATGTAGACTTAGATAAAGTGGAGTCACAATTAGAAGGATTATTTGGTAGTATAACTGGCCCTAACAATCCAAGAGATAGAGCGAGTTATGACGTGCCTGTTCATCCTGAGACCTTAGTTAGTGTTGTCTCTGACAAGGAGGCATCTTTTACTAATGTTCAAGTAGTTTATAAGCACGACAAGATTAGAACTAAAAACTTGAAAGACTACCGTAGCTCCTTGGCTCGCGGTCTTTATAATAGCATGTTGGGAGCAAGGTTGCAGGAACTTTCTAAATCGGCAGATCCTCCATTCTTATTTGCATATACAGGTTATAGTGGTGATATCGGTGAGTTGGATACTTATAGCTCGTTTGCCTTTGTACCAGATGGTAAGTCAAGTGCAGCATTAGAGGCTCTCCTTACGGAAAATAAGCGTGTGCTCCTGCATGGCTTTACACCTGGAGAGTTAGATAGAGCAAAGAAGAACATGATGGAAGGCGCAGAAAAGTCCTTTAAGGAAATGGATAAAACAGAATCGAGTCGTCTCGCTATGCGCTATGTCTACAAGTACTTGGATGAGATACCTACACCAAGTCCAAAGCAGACACTTGCATTATATGAACAATACCTCCCGACCATAAAACTAGAAGAAGTAGATGCACTTGCTGCACAATGGATTAGAGATGAGAGCAGAGTAGTGGTGATCACCGGTCCAGAAAAAGAGGAAGCGCCGCTTCCTGAAGAAGGTGCAGTCAGAGCGATGCTCAGTGAAGTAGCCGCTTCTAATGTAGATCCATATGATGATGCTGTCTCAGATGAGCCTTTCTTTAGTCATGAACTATCTCCTGTAGCAATTACAAAATCAGAGGACTTTGAGCACGTCAACATCAGATATATTGAGTTGGCCAATGGGGTAGATGTCTATCTAAAAAAGACAGATTTTAAAAATGATGAGATCTTGATGAGTGCCACAAGTCCAGGAGGCTCATCGTTATATAGTGATGATGACTATTTTGATGTAAACAATGCAACTTCAATAGTCAATGAAGCAGGTATAGGCGTTTTTAGCCCGACGCAATTAGAAAAGATGATGGCTGGTAAGTCGGTTTTTGTAAGACCCTACATTGGTGGGTTATCTGAAGGTTTTAACGGACAAGCCTCTCCTGATGACGCGGAGATCATGATGCAGATGATATATAAGTATTTCTATGAGCCACGCATCGATGAGGAAGCATTCACATCATTCATCTCTAAGCAAAAGGGACTTTATAAAAACTTGATGTCTGACCCTCGATATTTTTTTAGTGACTACGTGAGTCGTAAGAAGTTTGACAATCACCCACGAGTAGGATTTCCAAGTTCTGATGATTGGGCTAACCTCGATTATGAAAAAGCAATGGAGCTATACAGAGAGCGCTTTGCAGATGCTTCTGATTTTACATTTTCTTTTGTAGGCAACTTTGATGAGGCAACGATGATCCCTATGATCCAAAAGTACTTGGGTAACTTGCCTAACATCAATCGAAAAGAAGACTGGAAAGACATCGGTGTCCGAGCGGTCAAAGGTGGTATAAAAGATAGAATACAAAAAGGTGAAGCGCCGAAGACAAATGTACACATGTACTTCCATGGAGACTTTGATTACTCAAAGGATAACAACTATATCATGAATAGTATGCTCGCTTATCTCCGTATCAAGCTACGTGAAGAACTAAGAGAAGATCTTGGCGGTGTATACGGCGTTGGCATCTTCGGCGGAGGCTCTAAGAAGCCCGTTGAGAACTATGGCGTTACGATCTCATTTAATGCTGATCCACCAATGACAGATACATTAGTTAGAGCGGCGAAAGAAGTGATACAACGCGCTTTGACAGATGGTCCAAGCGAAGAGGACATGACTAAAGTGAAAGAAACACAAAGGCAAGGAAGAATCAAAAATCTAAAAGAAAACAGGTTCTGGCAACGACAGATTTCTACTGAACACGAAGAAGGACAGACGTTTGATAACGTACTTTTAGAAGCACTGGAAGCTCGCATCAATAGCCTTACTTCTGCGCAGATAAAAGCCGCTATAGGCCAGTACTTTGACTATGAAAATTATATAGAGATTATAATGGATCCTGAGCCTAAAGAGTCTAATTAAGGGGCTTATTAAAGAGTTTTTTAGAAGAGCTGTGGATATGGTCCACAGCTCTTTTTATTTGGCTTTATTTTTCGTTATCTCAATCATTAGAATTGAAAAGATACATATTGCCTCATAGAGGCTTTCGTGTCTTTTTGTATCCGCGAGCGGTTCACTTCATCAGATGTCTCCCAGACATCTGGCCTTCGGCTTCATTCGTTCTGATCAAAAAGTAACCAAAAAATGATCTTGAACGACTGATTCAATCTTATTGAGTAATGTCTGGGAGACATTAAAAGGAGAGAACCTCGAAGAGGGCGGGCTAAATTCGGCGATCCAAATATCAAGCCCATCTTTGATGGCCATGATTTTGGGTCCTCGCCTGCCACAGACCAAGCGTCGGATTAACATGAAGCATGAGTTAGCAAGGTTTGCAATTACGATGAAAATGAAAAAGAGTAATGTGATTTATGAAAGTAAAGACGGTTCATATTTTAAATAGGTATTGTAAATTTGATTTAGTTATAAAATTGAATTTGTGCTGCCATGGATGATTTGTGGGGTGAGTGAAATTGACCTAAAAGGTTTGAGTGACTAACGTCACTCAATGAGCGAATGACAAACAACGGCTTGTCTAAATGGTCTAAGATAATGGAGGGGCTATGCTTTCACTTCCTCAGCACCTCGACAAATGTGTAAACTCTGGCTTCTTCTACATATAACCATTGTTTTAATGCGTTTTAAATTAGACGCTTTTGCTCAACACCCACTTGTGGTTCACTTTGTCTTAGTCTACCCAAGCCTATACTTCGTTCCTTTAAAAAGTTGAAAGAGTAAAAAAGTAATGTGCATTTAAATATCAGGGTGCTGGTCATCCTTTGATACTGCTTGTCGACAGTGGTGACATCGGTTTAAGGATCTTTATTTTGCAATAGCAAAAAATCATTCACTCATTTTCTTCCATTTTTCATCAAACTCCTCACTCTCAGTATCCATCCAGATATCCCAAAAAGTAAAATACAAACCATAATTCTTTGTAAACCTCCGATGGTGCAAATCATGATGGGTAGAACCTATGAACCACTTCATGATTTTGTTTCTTCGCCATGAGGTAGGATAGATCTCCACACCAGCATGATTGATAATCGCTGATACCGTCATGATCATGAGTAAGGTAAGTAAGACTGAAAGATGCATTGGTACGATCAATACCATCAATGGTATGATGATCGCTTGCAATATGCTCTCTATCGGATGAAAGCTAAATGATGTCCATACAGAAGTACTGATGCTATCATGGTGCACCTTATGTATGTGCTTATAAATCTTGGGATGATGTAACCATCTATGGATCCAATAGTAGTACGTCTCATGAACGAGTAGAGCACCGATAAAACTAAATGGCATATACCATAATGGATAAGCTTGCCAGTCTACATAGATAGCTGTGTATCCTCTTTGCCATGCCATGATCATCAGTACGCCTATAAAGCCGAATAGTACAGAGCTGATACCTGACCAGATGATCTCTTTTGTTCTCTGGTCTTTGGGATATTTTGGTGATATAATCCTTGCAGGTACAAGCTTGGCTAATCGGTCATAGATCAATCGTTGGTACAGACCCGACATGATGATGTATCTGACAAAGATGATCACCGAGAATACTGCAAATAGATATAAGAAGGCGCTCGGTATGGTATAGTCTCTTTCTAAAAATGTGAGATCCATTGTGCTAAGCTATGCAATAAGCTTAAAATAAAAGAGCCGAATATCTTCAAGATATTCGGCTCTTATTCTTTTCGGTTTTGCGTCAGTCAGTCTATTGACTACTGTACTTGAAAGCTAATTTTAAGATTAACTCTGTACTTGTCTACCTTACCATTCTTCACAGTAACACTTTGGCTTTGTACAAAAGCAGACTTGATGCCTTTCAAAGACTCACTTGCTTTTACTACACCTTTAGCAGTTGCATCTTCCCAGCTTTTTGATGATTCGCTAAGGATTTCGATTACTTTCATGATTGCCATAATTGTTCTTTTAATTTTTGAGTAAATCATTAATGAGTAATAGTAACTCGACACACATCAAAATATTATCTTGAGCAGTCTAAATTGTCGTCATGAAAACACCTTTTAACACCGCTCTGTTACTGATCTGTCTGAGTTTTATTGCTTGTCAAAAAGAGGTGTCCGCTCCTGTTATACCAGTCTTAGAAGTGACAACGATGACTTCAGAAGATGCCAATAGGTTGAGCAAGGATATCAGAACGAAAGTAGCTGCTGAAGTGCATCCATCACTCGAGCTGATATTGTGGGCGAGTGACTCACTTTTAGCAGATCCGATCGCACTCGATATGGATGAGCAAGGTCGAGTATATGTCACTAAGACTAATCGCAACGGCAGTAGTGAGTTTGATATCCGAGGCCATCGAGACTGGGAGATCAACTCTATAGCTTTGCAGACAGTAGAAGAGCGTCGTGCTTTTCTGAAGCGAGAACTATCACCTGATAGTAGTGAAGTCAATGATTGGTTTATCGATATGAATGGGGATGGTAGTAGAGATTGGAAGGATCTTGCTGTCGAATCAGAACAGGTATTTAGATTAGAAGATACTGATGGTGATGGGGTCGCAGATCGCAGTCAACTTTTTGCAGATGGGTTTAATGATGTTGTCACTGATTGTAATGGTGCACTCGAGATATTTGATGACAATGTTTTTATGGGTGTTGGTCCCGATATGTGGCGACTTAATGATAAGGATGGTGACGGATATGCTGAAGAAAGAACTTCTATCAGTCACGGATATAATGTGCATATAGGCTTTGGCGGTCACGGTATGTCTGGTGCAGAGATAGGGCCTGATGGTCGATTATATTGGGGTATAGGAGATGTTGGGTTTAATGGTAGAGGCCCTGATGGCAAGGAGTGG
>CALIHL010000220.1 GCA_938022935.1 uncultured Saprospiraceae bacterium | reverse complement strand
AGAACAGACAAGTGGGGTGGAAGCCTTGAGAATCGCGCTCGATTTGTATTGGAGATATATAAATCTATGAGAAGTAAGGTGGGTCCAGAGTTTCCATTGGGTATAAAGATCAATTCTGCAGATTTTCAAAGAGGAGCATTTACAGAAGAAGAATCTATGGAGGTGATCCAAATGCTGGACGAAGCAGGTATGGATCTCATAGAAGTGTCAGGAGGTACTTATGAACGTGCTGCCATGGTCGGTACAATGCAAAAAGAAAGCACTAAGAAGCGTGAGGCCTACTTTATGGACTTCATTGTTAAGGTGAGAGAATTGATCAAGACACCTCTGATGTTGACAGGAGGATTTAGATCCGCCCAAGCTATGAATGAAGCTTTGGCTGGCGGCTCTCTAGACTTTGTAGGTATGGGTCGACCATTCTGCGTCTTTCCTAACGTTGCTAGTGATTTGATCTCCGGTGCTCAAGATGTCTTTCATGTTCCAGATCTAATCACTGGTGTAGACAAGATAGACATGACCGGTATGCTGCAGACGCCTTGGCACATGTTTCAATTAGCTCGTATGGGCAAAGGACTTGATCCAGATCCTGATATGGATGTCTGGATGGTGTACGAGAAAATTACTGGGAAGAAGCGACCTGTAAGTTAGATACCTAGACAAAGAAGTTGATGACCGTATGAGCGACAGCAGGTCGCCTATTGTGCTGAAAGAAGTAATAGAATATCTTGCAGAAAGATTATAATATAACAGATGAGCTTCTTTTCTAAAATATGGAATAACTGGAATACGGATAGAATAGTAGCACTCTCAGCTATGTCAATCAGTGTGCTGACATTGATTACATTTATATATCAGACCAGTCTAATGAAGAAGCAGTCTCAGCTATCTGTACTTCCTTATCTAACGGTCAGCTCTTCTTATAACTCTAGTAATGAAAACCCATCCTTTAAGTTGATATTAATAAATGAGGGTGTAGGGCCTGCCATAATAGAATCAAGAAAAGTATTCTTTGAGGGCAAGGAGTATAATGAAGATTTTTTTGACTTCTTATCTAAGCAACTTCCTGAGCTGGATACGATGGATAACATATCGCATAGTAGTTTTGACTATGGTTCTGTCTTGCCTTCTGGTGAGGAGATATATTTGATTGCAGGATTTGGTGATCGAGAAGTGGTTGATTATTTAGCTGTTTCTTTGAATAACCTAAATGAAAAAGAATTAGACTATGAGATCATCTATAGATCTATATATGGAGAGAGATGGAGGATCGATAATAATGGTGGCCTGCCAGATAAATTAGAGAATGCAAAGCAATAACTATCGATACCCCGCCGCCTGAAGCGAAAACAACTCTGCATATAACTGATCATTACTCATGAGCTCATCATGTGTGCCGCGCTCCGACACTTTTCCATTTTCAAGTACGATGATCCGGTCAGCCATTCTCACTGTTGAAAATCTATGTGATATGATGATACTTGTCTTCCCCTTTGTTAGTCCCATAAATCTTTGAAAAGCTTCATACTCTGCTTTTGCATCCAAAGCAGATGTCGGCTCATCCAATATCATCACTCTTGCATCTCGCATATAGGCACGTGCTAAGGCCACTTTCTGCCATTGGCCACCAGAGAGATCTTTGCCATTGGTAAACCTTCTACCCAGTTGTTGTTCATAGCCTAATGACATCTCATCTACAACACTATCTGCAAGTGATCTATGTGCCGCTTCTTTTATAGCAGTGAGATCTTCTAACTTTTCAATATTGCCAACAGCTATGTTCTCTTTGAGCAAGAACTCATACTTGATAAAGTCTTGGAAGATGACGCCAAAGAACTCTTGATATTCTAATTTGTCAAACTGATGTATGTCAACGCCATCTAACAATATGCTTCCGCTATCCGGCTCATAAAAGCGTAACAATAACTTTATCAAGGTTGTCTTACCTGCACCATTCTGACCTACAAAGGCCATCTTCTCTCCAGCTTTGATTCTAAAGTTGACACCATCTAAGACCAATTCATTGGTGCCCGGGTAAGAGAAAGAAACATCTTTAAATTCAAATCCTTCTGTTATCTCTTCGGGTAATTGAGGAGCATCTTTTTTAATCTCAATAGCCGAGATGTCTAAGTAATCAAAGTAATCTTGCAAGTACAATGCACTCTCTGATATCCTTGTGAACATCGCAAAGTTAGATTGTAGACTATTGCGCAGACGATTAAAAGATCCAGATAAAAAGGTCAGATCACCGATTGTGATTAAGCCGGTTACAGCCCTGATGATGATGAGTACATAAGCTCCATAGTAACTAGCCACACCTAGGAAGTTAAAGATCATCCCGTAGATGCTTCTTCGTACGGACAAGTTTTTATTGATGAGGTAGTAAGAATCAGACAATTTGCGAAAGCGCTCTGCGATAAAATCAGTTAACCCAAAAAGCTTCATCTCCTTGGCAGTGTTACTGTTGGCACCGATGTATCGCAGATAGTCCAGCTCTCTTCTCTCTTTAGTCCAACTACGAGCGATAGAGTATCTGCTGGAGCTAAACTTTAGTTCATTGACAAATGCAGGGATGATGCTTAAGATCAAAATCAATATCAGCCACGGCTCAAAGTAGATAAGACCTGCTATCAGTGAGATAACAACGATGATACTTTGCAACTGACTCAACACGGTGGTCATCAGACTGACACGATTAGAAGTTTGTGTTCGTGCTCTTTCTAATTTGTCATATAGTTCAGAATCTTCTAATTGACTGATGCTTAGATCCTTGGTTTTTTTGATGATCAGTACAGAAGAATAATTAGAATATAGATCACCGATCAATCCATCAGTGAGGTTGATCACTCGATTGATAATATCTGATAGTAGTGCGACACCCAGTTCTATACCTAAGTATAACCACACTTGATCATACGTCGCACTTTCTGATCTTGACTGTAGGATGATCTCATCGATGAGTAGCTTGCCGACATAGAGTAGGACGACAGGCGATAGCGCATTGACCAGACGACATAGAACATTGATCACGAAGATCGTACTCCCACTCTTATATATCTCTCGAAAGAATCGGGGGAGCTGCTTGAGCGCCTTAAAGCCCTGCCGCCAATCAGTTTTCTTTTTGTCTTTTATCGAATGTAGCTTAGCCATAAAGGTTGCAAGATATAGATCTATACAACCAAACAGCAGGAGTTGTTCTCACTATTGCTCTACGATGAATGCATCCTCGGCATAGATCTCCTTGATCTCACTCAGTACACTCTTCGACATAGTTGGATCACATGAGATATATACACCGACTTGAGTAAACCTTTTTATGTCTTTGGTAAAGACACTGTATCCTTCCGATTCTAACCTTGAGCTGAGTTTAGAGACATTGCTGTCATCTTCATAAAGTCCTATAGCGATAACACAGTCTTTTTTGCTGAGGTCCTTGTTGTCCAATGCAGAAGATAATACCGCCCGAGTCTCTTTAATCTCATTTGTTGCCTCTTGGATAACTGCTGTTGCTTCTTCCTTTAGTTGCGTTGTTTGTGTGTTGACTTTTTCAGTAACATTTGCACTGATCACAGCGGACTCGCTTTGTACTTTTTCACTGACTTCATCAGTTACTTCCTTTACTTCAGCAGCTATCTCAGTTACCTCTTCCTTTGCCTCTGTAGCCATATCACTTAGGTTGTTTTGGATCTCTTCGGTCTCAACCATAACAGCTTTATCAAAGTCTGCCTTATCCAATGGTTCTCTTTTGTTTGTACGATAGAGAGGTGGAGCAACATTCACCTTTGCCCTTTTTGGGGCTATGCTTGACTCCGCTGGTGATTCGATATCTTTTTCTTCTACTATGTAAGTGCTTGCTATATCGTCTGCTTCTGCGGCTATAATTGTTGCTGAGGTAGGATCTTGAGTAACTGCCTTATCGCGGCTGATCAAAGAAGTCTGAGTGATAAATAAACCTGCCAGAGCGATGGTTGCTAACGCGATGAAGAAGTCATTGCGTTCTTTTTTATCCATAAGGATATCAGGTTGGTTAGTTTGCATGAGTGGACATTTGGTGTTGAGACGTGATAATGTACATTTAGCCACTACTTTTCAGACATTTTTTATCGATCAAGTCAAATATTTTTTCCCTGAAACCATCAAAAAATTGTCAGTATAGCTCATCTATATCATCGATTAATGGGATCACTTTGTCGAAGATCAAGTTAGCTGATCCCGATAACTATTATATATTGTTGGTATAACAATCAAAAACAAATCTACATGACTACTATTCTGATTCTCCTAGGAGTTGCAGCACTGATCCTTTTTTACTTCGTAGGTATCTATAATAAGCTCGTCCGTAAGCGTTCTATGATGGAAGAAGGGTGGAGTGGTATCGATGTCCAACTAAAGAAGAGACACAACTTGATACCCAATCTTGTTGAGACAGTCAAGGGCTACGCTAAGCATGAGCAAGAAACCTTGAACCAAGTGATCACCGCACGTAACGCCGCTACGAGTGCGCAAAATGCAAAGGAGGCTATAGCAGCTGAAGGAAAGCTCAACAGTGCATTGGCTAACATATTTGCCTTGAGCGAAGCATACCCAGACCTTAAAGCCAATACAACCTTCCTCAATCTGCAGAAAGAACTATCTGCCATCGAAGGAGATGTAGAGAAAGCAAGAAGATATTATAATGCTACAGTGAGGGAGAACAATATCATGATCGAGTCTTTCCCAAGTAACATCGTTGCGGGCACTGGAAACTTTGACTTGGGTGAGTTCTTCGAGATAGAAGATGAAAGCCAAAGGTCGGCGCCAGATGTGAAGTTTTAGAACTTGACTACAAGCGTCTATCTTCTAACCTTATAATCCAGTCCTATGCTTACCAGAAGTATTCTAGCTTTTGTTTGTCTTTTACTTGTGCAAGTAAATGTTAAAGCGCAAAAAGAGCGCATCATCAATTATGATGTGAAGATCGAAGTACAAGAAGATCGATCTGCCATCATCACGGAGTTTATAGAAGTCTATGTCGGTGGTGGCATTATAAAGAGAGGGATCACACGTGAACTTCCTGTCAAGAGACAACTGCACGATCGAACCGTTAGCATGAACTATGAGTTCATAGAAGTGGTCAAAGATGGCGAGCCAGAACCATTTCATAAAGAGTCTACTGATCGGGGTATCATGTTGTATCTCGGGCAGCGCGATGTGATGTTAGAACACGGCGTTTATAATTATAGGATCAAGTATCGAGCGACAGATCAGATTGCTTTTTTTAAAGATTACGATGAGATTTATTGGAATGCCATAGGACAGAAGAATCAACTGGCGATTGAGAAAGCATCTGTCTCTGTATATCTGCCACCAGGTGCTGGTATGGTCCAAGAGTCTGCTTATACCGGAAAGTTAGGTGCTACAGGATCTGACTATACAGTCAATGAAGACCTGGGAGGTATCATCTATAAAACCACAAAACCGCTGCGCCCAAGAGAAGGATTGACAGTGGCTGTAGGATTTCAAAAAGGTTATGTGACGCCACCTTCTATCTTTGATAAGTTTGGGACATTGATGCTTGTCATCTTAGGGTTTCTAACTTTGATATCTTACTACATCGTCACATGGATAAGGTATGGCATCGATCCGCCAACCCCAGCTTCTGTCCCGGATTGGCATACACCAGATGAACTTTCTTCTGCGTCGATCAACTATATCCAAAAAGGGAGGTATGACAACAAGAGCTTCACTGCGTCCATCATAGATCTGGCGATCAAAGGCTACCTCAAGATTGAGTCACAAGAAGAGAGCGGCTTCTTGTCCAAGAAGAAGTCTTTTGATCTTGTGAGCATGAGAGATATCGGAAGTGGAGAAGAACTGCCTAGTGAAGAAAAGGTGCTTCATGAGACTTTGTTTAGCATAAAAGATCGAGTCAGTGTAGAAGGCAAATACGATAAGACAATTGAAAACACATACGCCATCCATAAAGCGAATCTGCAGGCTCAGTATGACGACTTCATCAATGAAGGCAATAATGGAAAGCTCTTGTGGCTGCCCTTATTGATCACCATTGCAGTTGGTGCATTGTCGGCATTCATCTTGGTGAGAAGCGCATATGCGCATTCGATCAACTTGAAGGTGTTGTTCTCATTTGCAGTATGTGGTGTGATTGGTTTCTTGCTGTACGTATACTTGATCCGTCAACCGACCATCAAGAAGTTAAGCTTGAGATCACGGATCCAAGGCTATAAGATGTATCTCGAGATGGCAGAAAAGGAAAGGCTCAACATATTGAATCCTCCTGATCTTTCTCCTTCATACTTTGAAGCGGTGTTGCCTTATGCATTTGCATTAGGTGTTGAGCACAAATGGTCTAATCTCTTCAAAAAGATATTAGAGCATGCACAGTACAGACCAGAATGGCACAACTCTTCTGATCACGTCCAGTTTTCTAATCACTTCGGTAGAGACTTCTCCAGCAATATAAGTCGAGCGGCGACTCCTCCTCCTCCAAAAGGTGGAAGTGGTGGTGGCAGCGGCGGCGGCGGATTTTCTGGCGGCGGTGGTGGTGGCGGTGGAGTCGGAGGTTGGTAAGTCTGCAATACTCACTTTGCATCTATTTCTTTAGTATCCGGCGAATATTAGTATTAATTGCCGCATATAATTCGGCAATTAATTGACAATCCGGCAAAAGTGCGATACATTTGCCGCATATAATGCGGCAAATAAGACAAACGAATAGATATATCCATCAAGATTCAGACTGGCCTCAGTTTGATTGGGATACTGATACTATGCTTCCACTTGTGGCACAAGCACGAGACTTGCAAGGTCGGTTGATAGGAAGGATGGAGAGTATGGGTTTTGATCTAAGGGATGAAGCAGTCTTAGAGACATTGATTGTGGATGTTGTAAAAACCAGCGAGATAGAAGGCGAGCTTCTTCCTAATGATGAGGTTAGGTCTTCAGTAGCGAGAAGATTAGGTATGGACATATCAGGGCTACCCGAAGTGAGTCGAGACGTAGAAGGGGTAGTAGAGATGATGTTAGACGCCACTCAACGTTATAATGAGACCCTTAATAAAGATCGATTATGTGGATGGCATGCAGCATTATTACCGACAGGGAGAAGTGGCATGTATAAGATAACAGTAGGTGATTGGAGAAAGGGTGATAAAGGGCCGATGCGGATTGTCTCAGGAGCCATGGGAAAGGAAAAAGTTCATTATGTAGCTCCTGATCATACCCAATTAGAAGATGAGATGAATCAATTTATCTCTTGGTTTAACAAAGAGCAAGGCATAGAACCTGTAATTAAGTCTGCAATAGCTCACTTTTGGTTTGTTAGTATCCATCCCTTTGATGATGGTAATGGCAGAATAGCTCGAGCTATAGCCGATAGTCAATTGGCCATAGCGGATAGGACAAACCAACGGTTTTATAGTATGTCTGCGGAGATCATGAAGTCTAAAAAGGAGTACTACAATATTTTAGAATTTACACAGAAAGGAGGGATGGATATCACAGCATGGCTTGTGTGGTATTTTGAGCGATTGATCAGTGCGATAGAATCAGCCAATGCGACTTTATCTAAGGTGCTTGCAAAAGCCAAGTTCTGGGAGCTCCATAAAAGTACCCAACTCAATAAGCGGCAAATAGAAATGATCAATAGGCTACAAGGTAACTTTATAGGAAAGCTTAATACCTCAAAATGGGCCAAGATAACCAAGGTCCATAGAGATACTGCACTTAGGGATATCCAAGACTTAGTAGCGAAAGATATTCTATCAGACTCAGGTGAAGGTGGGAGAAGTACCAATTATATACTAAAAGTTACATCGCTAAGGGATGATTAGCAAAGTCGGATAGAGTTGATTTTGACGCCAATCACTCATGCCTTTTAACAATTCATATTGTAGCTTTGTCATATATTTCACGTCAGAATATCAAAGATTCATACAACTATGAGAGGTTTTACCGTGTCTATCCTATTTCTATGTTTTTGTTTTCAATCTTCAGCTAAGGATATACCCTTAGCTCAAGCTGAACAATACGCCATAGCCGCATACAAGCTATACGCTAAGGATAATCGCAAATCAGATAACGTTGCCATAGCTGATCATGCA
>CALIHL010000219.1 GCA_938022935.1 uncultured Saprospiraceae bacterium | reverse complement strand
ACATCTGAAAATAATGCAGCCATGGTTGTAGATACTGAAGCGTCTCTGGAGCATATGAAGCGCGGTACTTCTCAGCATGTTGATAAGATGTATACAGTGCTTGAGCCCTACTATCGATCACTTGAAGCAGCAGGTCGGTTTGCGGATATGGCAAGAGAGTTAGGCATCAAAGAAGTAGAGGCGATAGCTAATAAAGTAAGGACAGAAGAAGAGAAGCAAGCCATAGAAGAATATTGTAAGAAAATCAATCTTCCAATAGCAGTGATGGTGCCATACGACGAGAACGTAACTGCCGCTGACTTAAAAGGAATATCAATTATGGACTATGATCAAGATTCTAAAATGATCAAAGCCATCGAAACATTTGTTGCCGGTCTCAATTAGATTTCTAAGTTTAGAAAACAACTCATTATGTGTTTAGCAATTCCTGGAAAAATAACTGAGATAGAAGAATCTAGCGAAACGGTTTTCCATATTGGAAGAGTGTCATTTGGAGGTATCACCAAAAGGATCAATCTAAGCCTAGTGCCAGAAGCAGTGGTAGGAGATCATGTCTTGGTTCACGTGGGTGTTGCTGTTAGCATAGTGGATGAGGAAGAAGCCAGAAAGACAATGAACTTTCTACAGGGAATTGGAGAGTTGGACGAGCTATTTGAATAACGTGTTGTGCGTCATAGTATTTGAAAAATTTCTTAACTGAGGCAAAATAATTGCTTCAAACTCCATCAGCCCATTCTCCGTAAAGAGCGGCACCAGCTGACTCCAGATCTGTTCTTTAAATAATCCTTCTTCACTATCCTTTTTACCAAGCACTTTCTGCTGCGTCATCCAAAAGCTGATGTTCATCCATATAAGGTCAGCAGTTTTCTCATATTGGCCCTTTAATAGTTCTGGTTGCAAGATGCCCTTTTCGACATTTTGATTTAACCATGATTGTATCTGACCGATCAGCTGACCTATAAAATCAACTCGATGAGCATGCAAGTCCGGATAAGATCTTTCCAATTGAAGGATGTCCAAAAAGTAAAAAGCAAACTTGTTTATAAAGTGAAAATAGTTGGATAGTTGATTATCAAAATCAATGAGATATGAGAAGGAACTTTGGTCTGTAATCAGTGATTTGATTTCCCTTTGGATATGTTGATCTATGGTTGTTAGTAGGAGATCTTTTGTACGATAATGGTAAGCCAAGTTACCAACGCTGATGCCACAGTAGTCAGCGATGTTTTGCAGCTTCACATTAGGCAATCCCTCTGTGTTAAACAAGTGGATAGCTGCATCAAATATCTTACTCTTCGTCTTCTTCATGCTCCTCTATATTAATAATCCAATGCTCTATCAGGCGTAAAAGAATCAAGTAGTCGTTCTATGAGTAAATCAAATTCTAATCTTCCCGCTTCAGTGAAGTGTGGTAATATCTGACTCCATACCATCTCTTTAAATACTCTCTCACTATCTTCTGGGCTCCCATGATCTATCGGACGTGTCAAATAAAATGTGATGACCATCCATATGGTGTGCGCTATGATCATATAGTGATCGTTCCTCAGCTCTGGTATTAGGATGCCATCTTCTTCGTTTCTCTTTAGCCAGTTGTAGATCTGATGGGTAATGCTCTCTGTGATGTGTTTTCTAACCGTGTATTGCTTTGGAAAATTTCGCTTTAGCTCAATGAGATCGATAAAGAAAAAAGAATACTTCATCAAGAGATGATAGTACCGAGCCAACTGAGTATCAAAGTCCATCAGTCCGGGAAACTTCTTCTTATCATCTATGATAGGCTCAAGTAGAGTGTTGAGTTGAGTTACAATCTGCTCAAGAATGGCCTCTTTACTATAATAGTGATAGGCAAGATTACCTACGCTTATCCCTGTCTTATCCGCTATGTGTTGTAGGCGCACGTTGATGAGCCCATTCTGATTGAATAGAGAGATACTGCTTTCTAAGATTTTGTCTTTTGTCTTCATCACTTAGACATTAACATATTCTAGGCAATTGCTGTCCTACAAGCATATTGACGATTCGCTTCCCTCCTATCCCACTTCTGATCACTACTTGTGTTGGGTGCTCTTCGACCACATGTCCTATCACTGCAGCATGAGCACATGATGGGTCATCTTGCAATGATGAAACAATAGCGTCTGCGGACTCAGCTTTGACGATCCCCATAAAAACACCTTCATTGGCAACATAAAGTGGATCTAATCCGAGTATCTCACATGCACCTTTTACCTGTCCGTCAATTGGGATCTTCTTTTCGTCAAGGTATATCCCGTATTTAGAATCTCGAGCTATTTCATTGAGCACGGATGCCATACCTCCTCTTGTAGGGTCCTTCAAGAGATGTATATCTGATCCGTACTTTTCAATTATATCTTGAACTGGTTTATGAAGCGGTCGCGTATCACTTAAGATATCTGACTCAAACTCGAGTCCTTCTCTTATTGACATGATAGAGATACCATGTGCGGCTATCTGATTAGAGACTATAATGGCATCACCCGGTTCGACTCGTTGCAGATTGATGTCAGCAGATGGAAGTATAGACCCGACACCTGTAGTATTGATATATATTTTGTCTCCTTTGCCATGCTCTACAACTTTGGTATCGCCAGTGACAATCTTCACTCCAGCCGCTTCACTTGCTTTTTGGATGGAGAGCAGTATCTCCCAAAACTCTGTCATGAGTAACCCTTCTTCAAGTATAAATGCAAGTGAAAGATATACCGGTTTGGCACCGCACATCGCGAGGTCATTGACAGTTCCATTGATGGCCAGTTCACCGATATCTCCGCCGGGAAAAAAGATGGGTGAGATCACAAAGCTATCCGTAGTAAAAGCGATAGGTCCATCAATGTTAAAGACAGCGCCATCATGATGGGTGTCTAAAAGATCATTTTCAAGTAACTTGAATACTCCTTTTTCTAATAGTTGATTAGTCAGGGTTCCACCGCCACCATGGGCAAGTGTTATTTTATCGAAGTCCAACTTTGGCATTGGACAAGAAAGTGTCATTTTTCTATTGCTCATTATTTCAACTTCAAGCTATAGACTCTATCATTTGGCTGGCCTGATGAAAATGGTAATACGCCGCACATGCTCCCTCTGAGCTAACCATTGGTGCTCCAAGCGGAAACTCTGGCTTGCACTTCTTTCCAAATTGAGGACAGTCTACTGGCTTCTTAATACCTTTAAGGACTTGCCCTGCTATGCAGTCTGCATTTTCCTCAGCAGCTATGATATCGACATCAAATTTCTCATTGGCATCAAACTCTTTGTAATTCGACTTGACCTCATATCCGCTTTCAGATATACTCCCCATACCTCTCCAAACTCTGTCTTGAACTTCAAATACTTCTTTGATAGTTTCAATCGCTTTTACATTGCCCTCAGAACGAACGACTCGGCTATATTGATTTTCTAATTCATGTACACCTCTTTCCAATTGTGAGACAACCATATAAATACCATGCAGCAAATCTACGGGCTCGAAGCCAGTCACAACTATTGGTATTTTATATTTGTCTACAATTGGGCCGTACTCTGATATACCCATAATCGTACAAACGTGACCGGCAGCGAGAAAGCCACTAATGTTGCTTTCTTCATCATTGATGACTGCTTCCATCGCTGGAGGCACCAATACATGAGAAGTTAGTATTGAATAGTTTTTGACATTCAGCTGATGCGCATGAATTACTGAAAGTGCATTAGCTGGAGCGGTTGTCTCAAACCCAACTGCAAAGAAGACAACTTCTTTATCAGGGTTGGCTTGTGCTACTGATACCGCCTCCAAAGGAGAATACAAAATTCTGATATCCGCACCGCCCGCCTTAGCATCTAACAAGCTTCTCTCAGAACATGTGACACGAAGCATATCTCCAAAGGAACACAAGATCACTCCTTTTTCTTCAGCAAGATATATAGCCTTATCAATCAAGTGAATTGGCGTCACACAGACGTGACAGCCTGGCCCATGTATCATAGTGACCTGATCAGGCAGCATCTCTATGATTCCATTTTTTACAAGGCCATGCGTTTGACCACCACACACCTCCATGATGTTCCATTCTTGAGTGGTGATATCATGTATCTTCTTAAGATATTTTTGTGCTAACTCTTCGTCTCGGTACTCTGTGAGGAACTTCATTTAAGATTCATCTTGATGTTCTCAAATTAGTCATTTTCACCTTCCTTCTTGGTTATTTGATGATAAATCAATTGACCAAAAGAGATATTTTCATCATTGGGGGACAGCTCTTTATGAAAAT
>CALIHL010000218.1 GCA_938022935.1 uncultured Saprospiraceae bacterium | reverse complement strand
ATAGTTATCCTCATACAAAGCTGAGGCATCAGGCAAAGGAGACGCTTCTGCAAATGCAGTTGCTTTTTCAATCTCCGCTTTAATAGCATCTTTGATGGCATCGATCTCTTTTTTAGATGCGATCTTATTCTTGAGCATTTTTTCCTCTGTAAGCGAGATTGGATCTTGAGCTTTGTAGCTCTCGAGCTCTTCTTTAGTTCTATACTTTGCTGGATCTGATACTGAGTGACCTCTATATCTATAAGTTTTGATCTCTAAGAAGTAAGGACCTTTACCAGAACGGATGTGAGCTGCTGCTTCAGCAAGTGCGTCGTGTACTTTCTCTGGTGACATACCATCTACTTCCCTGCTTGGTATATTGAATGCTTCACCTACTTGATGGATGTCCGTAACGTTAGATGTCCTGCTTACAGATGTTCCCATGGCATAGCCATTGTTTTCACAGATGTAAAGAACAGGAAGCTTCCAAGTCATCGCCATGTTGAATGACTCATACAAAGCTCCTTGTCTTGCTGCACCATCACCAAACATACACACAGCAAGGTTATCGCTTCCTCTATATTGCTCAGCAAGAGCTATACCTGTACCTATTGGGATCTGAGCACCTACGATACCATTTCCGCCAAAGTAGTTGAGCTCTTTAGAAAAGAAGTGCATAGATCCACCTTTCCCTTTGACACAACCATCAACTTTTCCGAATAACTCGGCCATGCATGAGTCTGAAGTCAAGCCACGAGATAAGGCTATCCCATGTTGACGATATGCTGTGACTATTTTGTCTTCTGGACGTATAGCTGATGCAAGGCCTGCAGCGATTGCTTCTTGGCCGATATAGACATGGCAGAATCCTCTAATCTTTTGTTGAGAATAAGCCATCAAAGCTCTCTCTTCAAATCTTCTAACTCTAAGCATGGTCTCATACCACTTTAGATAAGTCGCCTTATCATACTTTGTACCTTTCTTAGAAGAGGTTTTCTTAGTTGTTGATTTCTTTACTGCTACTGCCATATCTTATTTCTTGATCATGATAACAATGAGAATACATCAAAGTTGATACCAAGGATCGCCTCTTTCATTCTCACTGCAAAATTAAGTATTAATTGAGACATTAGTATCCATCAATGGCTGCTACTTATAGATACAAAAGCTCATCTTTACTCTTAGCATGAACATTACCCGTCTCAAGTTGGCCAACTTCAAGAATTATGAGGTTGCAGACATCACTTTTGATCAAAAAGTCAATATTATCTATGGGAACAACGGGTCAGGGAAGACCAATATCCTTGACGCTATCCACTTCTTATCAGTGTCAAAGAGCTACTTCGGCCTATCTGATAAATACTTGATAAGGGACGAGCAGGAGTTTTATCGAATAGAAGGCTTTTATAATAATGTGGAAAAAAAGGATCATGTTGTTATCAAGTATAAACGAGATCAGAAGCGTGATATCCTGCTCAACACCAAGAAACTGAAGCGCGTAGGTGATCTAATAGGGAGATTTCCGGTCGTATTGATCGCTCCTGATGATATCAACATAGTTAAAGGAGGAAGTAAGGAAAGAAGGGACTACTTCAACAAATGGCTCTGTCAGTCAGATCGATCTTATCTCGATGCGCTGATGGCTTACAATAGACTCCTAAGGCAGAAAGATGCACTTCTTAAGGGAGATTATACTCCAGATCGCTTAACAATGGAGGCGTATAATAGTAAGCTGATAGTGTTCGCATCGACGCTTCACAACAGAATATTGACTGCATTGGACGATTTTATTCCCGCTGCCCTTGAGCAGTATAGTTCCATTAGTGAAGGAAAGGATAATATACAATTGAAGTATCTGTCTGACCTTACTGACAAGGATATCTCAGCCTTATTTGAAAGCATGATTCCACAAGAGATTCACGCACGAAGGCCCTTGGTTGGTGTTCAGCGTGATGACTATGAGTTCATGATCAAAGACCTACCGCTTAAGAAATATGGCTCTCAAGGTCAGATTAAGTCTTTTCTCTATGCGTTGAGGTTAGCTGAGTTCATCTATTTGCGAAAGCACTTAAAGCGCATGCCGATATTGATACTTGATGATTTCTTTGAGAAGTTGGATAAGCATAGATTGTCTGCACTTTTGTCATTGATCAACAGCGGTTCTTTTGGTCAAGTATTCCTAAGTGACACAGAATTAGCCAGATCTAAAGCAATATTTGACGAAAGGGGAATTACTTTTGGTGCTTATCGTGTTACTGATGGTAGTATCGAAAGAGAACTCTAATTAAAGAGCTACTTTAGCAACCCAATCATCCCTATGGATCTTCATATCAAAGACGTACTCAAACATTATATCAGGAAAGACAAGAAGGTAGGGGATGCCTACTACACACAGAAGATCAAATCTTTCTGGGCTAAAGAGTTTTCTCAAAGTATCACTTCCAGAACTACTTCACTCAAGTTCGTAAATGGTAAGCTGTACCTAAAGGTAAACTCAGCACCGCTTCGTCATGAGTTATTCAACAACAGACAGATGCTTATGGATAAGATCAATGTCCACTTGGACGAAGATATCTTGCACGTTATCGACTTCTCTTAGTAGGCTGCTTAAGCTCTAATCTTAGAGCCTTTATTCTTCTTGATTTTCTTCTTTCCTTTCATTCTTGAAGCAGTGCTATAGGCTGCCGCCAAATCTATAATACCTCCGGATAAAGAAAGAGAAGAAAAAGGAACGTACTCTTCAGTACCTGGTTTCTTAACTAACGTATCATTAGGAATTGTAGAAGTGATGATCGCTTCTTTAACCTGCTGAGCATTGAGTCTTGGGAAGTAAGATCTAAGGACAGCTGCAACACCTGATATAACTGGAGCTGCCATACTCGTACCTTGTGATATCTCGTAGTTATCATCAGGTACACTTGAAAGCATCATCACACCTGGTGCAAAGACATCCACATCTTTCTTGCTATAATTAGAAAAACTTGCGACCATATCATCTTCTTTAGAAGGGCCAGAAGCACCTATGCTTAGATAGTTTTTAGGTTGCTTCTTTTTGAAAAATAAAAAGCCTTTAGGCTTACGAAAATAATCGTTCGGATAGTTTTCGGCCTCGCTTATATTTTCATTGGAGTTGCCTGCAGCATGTACGATGAGTACATCATTCTTCTCAGCAAATCTTATCGCATCATCAACAACTTCTTTATAAGGAGATTCTCCTTTACCAAATGACATATTGATGATAGAAGCCCCATTCTCAACTGCATATCTGATAGCATTGGCAACATCTTTATCTCGCTCATCGCCATCAGGGACAGCTCTTATCGTCATGATTCTTACGTTCTTAGCAATACCGTTAATGCCTATCTCATTGTTCCTTGAACCAGCGATGATACCAGCTACGTGAGTACCGTGCATAGCATCTGGACCTTCTACTGAGTTGTTACCATAGTAACGTTCTGTCTTGTCTTCATAGTTGTCACCAACAATTGTTCTTGGATTATAATCTGGATTGTAGTTGTACTTATACTTGTTGCCAAAGTGCTTTAAGGCTCCTTGCAAAGGATCAATTAGTTCAGCCTTTAATTGATCCAAAGTTGGCATCTCATTAGTCTCGGCTAAGTAGTAATTGTATATGTTGGCAGTAAGAGCATCCGTCGGGTCAAAAGAAGTAGATAAAGAATCTATCATTGCCTTATCTATCTCACGTGTCTTTGTGATACTTTCAACATGTTCTATGACTCCTACAAATGACTGTAGTCTTTCATCATACTGCTCGTATTGCTTTTTTGCACTTTTAGTTTCGCTTTCAATCTTTTTCCCATACTTGATATAGTCATTATACTGTTCCTTTTCTTTTCCTTTTAGCTTGGCTGGATCTGCATTTTTGAACATCTCTCTGTACTTTGCGTAGGAACGAGTCATCTCATAAGTATCAGCAGCTACTTGTGAGCCGTCTTTACCACCGATGAAGTTCCATCCATTGACATCATCGATATAACCATTGTTATCGTCATCAATTCCATTGTCAGGGATCTCATCAGTGTTGACCCATATGACATCCTTAAGATCTTCATGTTCTATGTCGATACCTGAGTCGATCACTGCTACGACAACAGGGACTCCTTCTACATCTTTGAGTAACTTCTTGTAGACAGCATCTGTGCCAAGGTTGTATGGTGTTTCTGCCGTTCTATCTTGCTGGTACCAGTTCACTGATTGAGCAAAAGAAATATGACTAAAAGCGCTGATGGTGATGAGTAGAGCGAAAGAATATCTAATCTTGTTCATAAAGTAAGTTGATAAGAGTACATACATTAATTAATCAAGCACTCTTCATTTAATGTGTATTACATTAGCATTGTTCTGAAACCTCAGGATTTAACAAATCAATAAGATTGGCTCAAGCCTTTACATCAGAGATTGCTCAAAAAACGTTGCAAAAGTATTGGAAATATCCAAACTTTAGAGCGAAGCAACAAGAAGTTATTGATGCCTTGTCTGAAGGGCAAAACGTAATCGCACTTCTACCGACTGGCGGTGGAAAGTCGATCTGTTATCAGGTGCCTGCTTTGGTTTATGAAGGTTTAACGGTTGTTATCTCTCCTTTGATATCCTTGATGGAGGACCAAGTCTCAGCATTAAAGGCCTTAAACATCAAGGCGGAAGCTATCCATAGTGGTCATACTTACGGCAATATTGATCGCATATTGGATAATTGTATTTATGGAGATATCAAGCTTCTGTACGTTTCTCCAGAGCGGTTACAACATGATCTTTTTAAGGAGAGAATCAAGAAGATCAAAGTAGATCTCGTAGCTATTGACGAAGCACATTGCATCTCTCAATGGGGACATGACTTCAGACCTAGTTACTTGGAGATTCGATCTTTTTTGGATGAGATAAAGCCAAAACAGGTCATTGCTTTGACAGCCACGGCAACGGACCTAGTGCTTAAGGAATTAAAGAGTCTTCTATTTGCGAAAGCACCAACTATAGTTAAAGGATCCTTCGTGAGGGATAACATAGTCATACACTTTAGACAAAGTGAGGATAAAGTTGGAGAGATCGCTGAGATATGTAAGACGCCACTCAAGACGATTATCTATGTGAGAAGCAGACGAAGAGTACAGATGATAGCTAAGATGTTGGTCAATCATAAGTTTAAAGCAGCGCATTACCACGCGGGTTTGACCTACAAGGAGAAGCGTGAGATCCAGTCTAAATTTAAAAAGGATGCCTTGGATATCGTTGTAGCCACTAACGCCTTTGGTATGGGGATCGATATATCCAATGTCAGACGAGTGATCCATTATGATATACCACCATCGGTTGAAGAATACTATCAAGAAATAGGAAGAGCTGGAAGAGATGGGTCTGCGTCGGAGGCCATTCTATTGCTAAGCAAAGACAACTTAGCTTTTAGTCGTAGAAAGTTAACAGAAGATTTTCCAGATTTTGATTACGCCAAAAAACTATATAAATCTGTTCATGTATTTTATAACATTGGCCTAAATGAAGGGATAGGATTTTCTAAACCTATGAAGCCTAAGAAGATCTCGGAGGCTATAGGCGTAGGTGCTCGCAAACTGGTTAAAGGACTTGAGCTTTGGCAAAAGTTAGGCACCTGGGAGCTTTCTTATGATTCAAGACCTCGTATCTATTGCAACATAGTCATGACCCCGAAAGAGCTGCGACAAGAAGAGAGTAGACATGCAGAGCTTTATCCGATCTTGGATTATTTTATGAGACACTATGAACATCTCTTTGATGGTTGGGTACAATTAGACGTAGACAAGGATCATAGAAGACTAAAGCTCTCCATCAGAGATTATAAAGATGGGTTGAAAAAGTTAGCAGAAAGTGGTGCGATTAAACTTTATAAATTGCAACCTGGTCAGATGATCAGCTTCATACAAGATAGAGTTTCTAATAAATATTTGGATCCGTTTAAGGCAAAGTATGATGCGCTTAAAAAGATGTCAGAAGACAGATGGAAAGGTGTTGAAATGTTGATTGAAACAGAGGACTGTAGGATGAATAATATCCTAATGTACTTCAATGAGACGCCAAGCCGGATCTGTGGCACTTGTGATAATTGTACTTTAATAGAAACATCAGCTAACATGTCATCCAGAATCACAAGTCAGCAAGCGATGAATGAAGAAAGTGGACTGGGTTGGTCATCAAACAGAAAGCAGTGATGTCTAAGACTTATGACATAGTTTGTTTGGTGTCTAACGATATCACCTACGATAGGCGGATGATAAGGGTTTGTACTGCTTTCGCTGATGCAGGGAAAAAGACACTGCTTGTGGGGCGTGAGCTGCCATCTTCTCAGCCGCTTGATCACTTTCCGTTTGATGTAGATAGAGTGAAGTGTCGATATCATAAAGGCCCGTTATTTTATGCTGAGCTGGTGCGACGATTCAAATCTTTCTTAAAGCAAATCAGCTTTTCTAATCTCGTGGTGACAGATCTCGACACTATCTTGGTAGCAAAATCTTATAATGATAGTGACGTAAGAGTCTACTGTGATCTACATGAATACTATGAAGAGACCCCAGAACTAATCGGTAAATCAATTAAGAAGTGGGTGTGGTCGAAAGTAGGGCAGAGTAGTGTCTCGTCCATAGATGTCATGTATACTGTCAATGAAAGTCTTGCAGGGATTTTTTCAAAGAAGTACAATCGAAAAGTTTCTGTAATTAGAAATTTGCCTGAGCAAATAGAATATACTACACGCCATATATCCATACCCTTAAAGACGGTTTATCTGGGTGTCTTAAATCCTGGCAGAGGGTTAGAAGAAATAATCCAAGCTGTTATAAATATTAAGGAGATCACACTGTCGATTATTGGAGATGGACCTTTAAAAAAAGAATTAGAAGTCTTGGCTTCAAATAACCCAAGAATAACTCTTGTCGGAACTTTGAAACCAGATAAACTTACTAGAGAGCTAACACAGCATCATCTTGGATGGAATGTATTGGACAACAATAGTCAAAGCTATTATTACTCATTAGCTAATAAGTTCTTTGATTACATAAACCACGGACTTCCAGTTCTTACGATGGACTTTCCAGAGTATAGAAAAGTCATCCATCAATACAACTGTGGCCTTATACTTGAGGATTCTAAAGTTAACACTCTTGAAAAAGCATTAAGAAGAATCACAAGGGATATAAGTGTCATCACACAATGGCAATCCAACTGTCAATCAGTTATGAATGATCACAACTGGTCATTGGAGTCTAAAAAACTCCTTTCCTTATTCTAATTGTAATGAGCTATGCTCTAATCAAATAGTCCGCTGTAGTCAGAAGACTTTTCAATCTTTTGCTTTTCTGCTTGATACTCATTAAGATCAAGACTGTCTTCATCAGCGTTCTCTTGACCACCTAAAAGTAGGAGCGTGCTTTTCTTCTCATACTCTTCAAGCATCTTCATCCCTTCTTCTTCAAATATGCCGTTCTGTAGATCTACAGAATCCATAAAGTTTGCAGAGAGCTCCATGAATTGCTCCATCTCTCCAACCTTGTTGGCTACATCATCTGCTATAACTTCCATAGCTTGATCAAACATAGCTCGCTTATCTGAGTTTCCAGATATGATATTCATGGCTGACTTCATAGCACCGTGGGATGCTCTGATAGCTTTACGCTCTTGCTCTTTTACTTTAACCTGATCCTTTGTGTCCTCAAGTAAGATCTCTGAGTTGGAGTACATCTTGGTCAATACCTTATAAAGGAGTCCCATCTTCTTGTGGAGCTTCTCGTATTTAGCATTAGACTCTTTAAGGCGAGCAGCTTTTCTACTGGAAAGCATCAACTGCTGATTGTTATTGAGTTCTTTTGCTTTTCGTGCTATTTTAAGGTTCTGCTCGATCTCTTTTGTATTGTCGATCATCATAGTCTTGATCTTTCTCATCTGACCACGAAGTCCCCCGATCTGCTTACCCATCTTCTTCAGGTTGCCACTCAAGTCATCTACATAATTCTTTAGGATACCGATTGGGTCAATCGTGACAAAGATGCTTGTGATCTTGCGCATAGCACTTTTGTACATATAGCTTACAAGTGCTCTCATCTTAGGATCGAGGATCATATAGACCAAGACACCAAGTGCAGCTATCGTGGCTACCAAGCCAAGCATACTTGAAGCAAAGCCCACAAGCGCACCGATGTTAGTGGCTATCAAAAATCCTAATCCCCCAATTACAGCTAATAGAAATAGAGACCCTGTCTTCCCTTCTGGACGTGACCAAAACGATTTAGTCTTGGCTGAAACATTGTCAATTGATGAAAATTCTGACATATCGAGTAGTTATTTTGTGTAGGCTAATTAATATATAATGGACAAATTATTAAAATATTATAGATGTAGTCTTCTTACCTATAGATAAAATGCCCGAAGTGGCGCTTATACAAAGTCCACATCACTCACCATTGGCAATCTCATCAAGTCTCCGATGCTTTCTTCAATATTCTTATGCTCAAAGATGATCTTATAGATCGTCTTGATGATCGGTGCGTGTAACTCAAACTTATTAACGAGATAATGCGCTATATGAAGTGATCTGATTCCTTCAACGACCTCATCGGCATTGGCAAGAATGTCTTCTATCTTTTCCCCCAGGGCGATCCGCTTGCCACAACTATAGTTGCGACTCTTATTAGATGTTGCAGTGGCGATGAGATCTCCGATCCCAGCAGTACCAAAGAAGCTCTTGGTTGATGATCCCATAAGATCTCCCAGAAGAACCATTTCGCGCAAGCCTCTTACAATCAATATCGCCTCAGAGTTCTTCCCTAAGTTCTTTCCACCAATCAAGCCCGAAGCCAATGCTATGACGTTCTTCAATGCACCCGTCAGTTCCGCGGCACGCATATCATATGACCCAAACACAAAGAATCGCTCTCCCGACAGTGCTTTACGCCCCGTTTTTATCACTTCGTCAAATTCACTCGCGATCACCGTAGCGGTCGGAAGCCCCTGCAAGATCTCAGTTGAAAGATTAGGCCCGCAAAGTGCACCAACTCTGATAACATCTGTCTCATCAAAGATGACCTCGCTCATTGTCTTTACATCTCGACGTTTAAATCCTTCAAACTTAAAGTTGGGTTCTAACTCTCCAGGCAACACATCAAATCCCTTCGTCCCATGAATCAGCATATGCTCTGGCGTTAGGAAGGGAGCCATATTATGGATCACTTTTCTAAAGTGGATGGAAGAGATGACTGGCAGAATCATCGCACACTTTGAGCAGATTTCTTCTACAGAAGTGGTAGCTCTTACGTTCTCGCTTAGCTTTATACCGTTGTATTCATGATCCTTGTTGACACTATCTACGAGCTCAGACCGTCTGCTATAGAGTATAACATTAGTATTTTGAGACATTAAGTTGGTTAAGGCAAAACCGAACTTTCCGCCACCAACGACGCCTACATATTCTTCTGGATTCATGATCTATGCTGTCTTGGTTGAAGATAGCCTTTTTTACCTCTTTTTCTTGTTCTGACCTTTTTGCTGATCACGCAACTTCTGCTGCTGCTCCATAGCTTTAGCGATCTTCTCTTGGAAACCACCTTTCTTTTTAGGTTTAGCTTTTTGGACATTGAGTTTCTCTAAGATCTTATCATTATCAAAGACAAAGTTCTTAGTGATGATGGTTTGACTAATCGTAAATAAATTACTGAATAGCATATAACAAGTAAGACCCGATGCGTAAGTATTGAAGAAACCAAAGAACATCAGCGGCATAAGATACTGCACATACTTCATGGCTGGGTTAGCAGACATATCCATATGCTTGGAATTGTAGAATGTATAGATCACTTGAGATATAGCATAAAGCACTGTAAACAAACTCAGGTGAGCTCCTAACAACGGAATAGAGAATGGCAAGTTGAACCAGACGTCATAAGACGAAAGATCATGAGCCCATAAGAACGACTCTTGTCTAAATGTGATTGACGCAGGAAAGAATCTAAAGAGTGCATACCAGATCGGTATCTGAGCGATCATAGGCATACAACCACCTAAAGGACTGACTCCGTATTCTCGATAGATCTTCATCGTCTCGACTTGGGTTTTCTGGGCGTCACCTTTAAACTTGTCCTTAAGTCCAGCGATCTGAGGCTTTAAAGCGGCCATCTTAGCTTGACTCTTCAACATTTTGTAGGTCAAAGGATATACCACCATCTTAATGATAAAGATCAACACGATGATCACAATACCCTTATTCCCGATAAATCCAGAAAGCCAATTGAAGAAAGGCCTAATGATATGTCGATTGATATCACCAAATATGCTATTTCCGAAAGGAATTACCTCTTCAAGATCATTGTCAAAAGTTACGAGCCGCTTGTATTCGTTAGGCCCGAGATAAAGCTTCATGTCAAATGCATCACTACTTCCTCTTGCGATTGGGACAATCATTGTTGCTGTAATCTTCTTAAGATCTGGTTGGTCATCTGTCGGTTGGCTTACAGTGGTATTTATGCCTTTAAAGGACTCACCAGCTGCCATAAGTGATGTGTTAAAGAACTGATTAACAAAAGAAACCCACTCTATTGGATTGCCTTCCAAAACCTCCGAATCGTCTCCACGACAACCACAGTCCTCTGGATCCTCTTCTTTTTCTTTAAAGTAAACAGCTGAATACGTCTTTTCAAAGAACCTGTTTTGCTCGATAGGATCAAGGTAGTTCTCGATGTGCAATGTGACGGCGTCTTCGTTGCGTAAGAAATTACTGAGCCCAACTATATTGACTTTGTAATCAAGTTCATAACTACCTGGTAGGAGCGTATAGGTTTGTTCGATATATCCGCCTTCTTCGGTCGTTGCTCTAAATGAAATGCTGTTTCCAGAAGGGCGTGCTTCAAAGAAAAGATCTTCAGTATTGACAACTCTATCTGTGAGTTGGATATCATAACCCCACTTGTTTTTTTCATCTTCGAAAAGCTTAACGAACTCCTTTACCTCCTCTTCCTTTGGTTGTGATAGAATCTTGAAGTGCTCTTTAAGCTCTGCGTACTTGATTCTTCCGCCTTTGTTAGATAAAGAGAGCGTAAGCAAGTCATTTGATAAAGTATAGCTTTTTTCGTCTCCTGATGCCGCTGTCGCAAATATACCAAGCTGCCCTGGTGTCGTAGTTCTTGTTGCTGGAGCTTCAAATGTCGTAACTGGTGCTATATCTTGACCTTCTTCAACCGCTTGAAGTTCTTCTTCGAGCTTAGCCCTCTCTTTAGCTGCCTCTATTTCTTCGGGAGTTGGTTGATTCATGATACTCCACCCAAGCAGTATTAAGAATATTAGACCGAATCCTATTATTTGATTTCTTTCCATTCAATATAGTAAGTGCTCAAAAAGCCGCGCAAAGTTACAATTTGTGCCTTTATAGACAACCTTGAGAGACTTAACCTCAAAGAATATCTTTGTAATGGAAATCAAGGTAGTCGCGATAAATACAGAACCTTGTGATTCATAGACTATTAACCCAGATGATTCGACAAATGATTCACTTTCATTTAATTATATAATAGCGTAGCATCCTTTGGATTTATAGATCTTTAGTCGTATCGAGGAGTGACGTGCGAGATTTAAACAATATTTTAGTTAATGAAGTTAACTAATTGATAATACTTACGGATATTCGCCAAATAAGAATTCGTCATCTCCATAGTCATTTGTCTATGTGAGTATCTTTACGAGGTATAAAAGATAACTTACTGAATTAAGCAGCATTATTACCACATGAAAAACTATGAAGTAACGATAGGTAACTCATCCACTCCATTGTCTAATGATGACTTAGACAAAGGTGATCTGATCAGATTGGGTGATAACCAGTATAACTACTTGTCAGATCATAAATCTCATACTGCTGAGATCCTGAATATTGACGTTGAGTCCAAGACTGTGGAGCTAAAGCTTAACGGGAAGTTTATATCATGCTCCATCAGCGATGAGTTAGACATGATGATAAAGACTATGAAACTCGGCTCCTCTAAAAAAGGGAAGAGTAAGAATCTTATAAGCAATATGCCAGGCTTGGTATTATCGATACAAGTACAAGAGGGCCAAGCAGTTGTTGCGGGAGACGCATTGATGATTTTAGAAGCGATGAAGATGGAGAATGTACTAAAAGCAAGTGCTGATGGCATAGTGAAGTCCATTAATTGTGCGGAGAAAGATGCTGTGGATAAAGGACAATTACTCATTGAGATCGAATAGGCAGAGATGAAGTTATTCGAAGAGTTTCAGCCAGTTTCCAAAGAAGAGTGGTTACAGAAAGTAACAAGCGATCTAAAAGGCAAAAAGAGCATAGAAGAATTATCAACAGCTAAGGTTGGTTGTCAAGTCGTATCACCCTTTTATCATAGCGATGATCTGACAGAACAGATTGATATACCTAGTACAGGTTATTCATCAACCATCTTGGGAGTTGAGCTCACGATTAACAATGACGAAATAGGTAATAAGCTAATCTTAGAATCATTAGAAGGCGGGGCAAGCTTTCTAAAGCTGAAAATCAAGAATGCATCTCCAGATTTTAAGATACTCTTTATCGGAGTGATGTTAGACCTTATAACCGTAGTCGCAGAGTTAGATGGAGAACGTGCTTCCCAGTCCTGCAAAGAGTACATCCAAAGCCACTATGATGACACACTTTCTAATTTTATATTCAATGCAGCGGGGGCTCATTTTATAAAAACAGAAAAATCAGTAGGGGCTTCATTTCAATCACTACTCAGCGATGGATCTAAAGTGATATTAAGTGAGGGTGACAGTTCTACTTTCTTTCAACTCCCAATTGGGCATAACTATATTGAGAATATATGTGCCATACAGGCTACGAGGTTATTGTGGGCTAATCTGTTAGAGGCACATGGATATGACCACAATAGTCGAGCCCTAAATATCATTTGTTTTGTTCCTTCTGAAGTTTTGTCTTCCGTTCAATACGACAATATGATCAGTCTGACTCAGATGGCTATGAGTGCTATGTCAGGTGGCGCTGATATCATAATGCTGCCCCCATCAGATGTTATGTCTAATCCAGAAGGAAAAGAAAATACCAGAAGAATCAGTCGTAATATTTATAATCTAATGACCATGGAGGCGCACATGCATCGTGTTCAATCTCCAACAGACGGGAGTTATTTGTTTGATAAAGTGTCAGCTAATTTAGCAAGGCGAAATTGGAATCAGTTTATTAAAAATCAGGAAGTATGAGTGAGCAGGTGATTAAAAAGATATTGGTTGCTAATAGAGGAGAGATCGCACTTAGAGTGATGAGAACTGCTAGGCGTATGGACATCGCTACAGTGGCAGTTTATTCTGATATAGATAGAGACGCACCTCATGTGATGTTTGCTAATGAGGCTATTCATATAGGCCCATCACCAGCATCGCAGTCATACCTCATCATTGATAAGATCATAGGAGCTGCTAAAGCGACCGGAGCCGATGCGATTCATCCTGGGTATGGATTTTTAAGTGAAAACTCAGAATTTGCAAAAGCATGCACTGCTGCAGATATTATTTTTATAGGCCCTTCAACGAAGGCAATTGAAGTGATGGGAAGCAAACTTGCTGCAAAGGAAGCAGTAAAGAACTATGACATCCCAATGGTGCCGGGCACAGAGAGCGCTCTGGAAGATGCAACAGAAGCCATTACAATTGCAGATTCAATCGGTTATCCAATATTGATCAAAGCTTCCGCAGGTGGAGGAGGAAAAGGCATGCGAGTTGTAGAGTCCGCCGCTGATGTCGAGGAGCAAATGAAAAGAGCTATCAGTGAAGCCAAGTCAGCTTTTGGAGATGGATCTGTTTTTATAGAAAAGTACATCACTTCGCCAAGGCATATTGAGATTCAAATATTAGCCGATAGACATGGTAATGTACTGCATCTCTTTGAAAGAGAATGTAGTATCCAGCGACGCCATCAAAAAGTAGTCGAAGAAGCGCCTTCCGCGGTGTTAACACCTGAGTTAAGAGAACGCATGGGAAAAGCTGCTGCTGATGTAGCGAGGTCGTGTGACTATGAAGGAGCGGGTACAGTAGAGTTTTTACTGGACGATGATTATAATTTCTATTTTTTAGAAATGAACACAAGACTTCAGGTAGAGCATCCAGTAACAGAAATGATTACTGGACTTGACCTTGTAGAACAACAAATCAAAGTAGCGCAAGGAGAGGTCCTCTCAATGAAACAAGAAGATCTAAGTATAACTGGACATGCTGTAGAACTTCGTGTATATGCAGAAGATCCGGAAGAGAACTTTATGCCAAGCATAGGCAATCTTAAAGTTTATAGGGCGCCAGAAGGTGAAGGCGTAAGAGTAGATGATGGATTTAGAGAAGGTATGGATGTGCCTATATTTTATGATCCGATGATTGCTAAGTTGATTACATATGGAGCGACGAGGAAAGAGGCAATTGAAAAAATGACAAAGGCTATCAACGATTATCAAATAGAAGGAATCAAAACCACCTTGCCGTTCGGTGCATTTGTTTGCAAGCATGACGCTTTTATAAGTGGGAAGATTGACACTCACTTTGTTAAGAAATATTATACGCCTTCATTAATTGCCGAAGAGGCTTCGATTAGTGATGATGAGAAGGTCGCTGCTATGATTGCATTGCAAGCTTACCTTGACAAAAAAGAAAAGCTAACCATAGCTAATGCTTCATCTTTCAATTGGGACGGAAGATTAGGAAATTAGAAAATTGATGAAGGATCTTTCTAAACATATTTTTAAGACTTCATTTGCGAAAGCGAAAAGGGATACCCAGCAAGAAGGCTATGTTACTGCTGAAGGAATAACACTGCAATCTCATTACGATGCTTCAGACATAGAGGATGTAGAACATCTTGATTTTGTTGCAGGACTACCGCCTTACTTAAGAGGCCCTTACAGTTCTATGTATACAGGAAGGCCTTGGACAATAAGACAGTATGCTGGCTTCTCAACGGCACAAAAGAGTAATGAATTTTATAGGAGGAACTTAGCACAAGGTCAGAAGGGACTTTCTGTGGCATTTGACTTGGCAACACACAGAGGCTATGATAGTGATCACCCTCGGGTGACCGGAGATGTCGGGATGGCAGGTGTTGCAATCGATACGGTTGAAGACATGAACGTGCTGTTCGATCAGATTCCTTTAGATAAGATGTCTGTTTCGATGACGATGAATGGCGCCGTGATTCCAATTATGGCCTTTTATATAGTTGCAGCAGAAGAGCAAGGCGTTAGTCCAGAGCAACTGACCGGAACAATCCAGAATGATATCTTGAAAGAGTTCATGGTGCGTAACACGTACATCTATCCACCTGGGCACTCTATGAGAATCATCGGTGACATCTTCAGATATACGGCGGCTAATATGCCGAAGTTTAACAGCATCAGTATCAGCGGTTATCACATGCATGAAGCTGGAGCTCCAGCGCATATGGAGATGGCGTATACACTTGCCGATGGATGGGAATACATAAGAACAGGTATAGAAGCAGGTCTTGAAGTAGACGACTTTGCGCCAAGACTATCTTTCTTCTGGGGGATTGGCATGAATCACTTCATGGAGATCGCTAAGATGCGCGCAGCAAGGATGTTATGGGCTAAGATCCTACACAAGTTTGGCGCTAAGAAAGACAAGTCTTTGATGTTGCGAGTTCACTGTCAGACGTCAGGATGGAGTTTGACAGCTCAAGATCCTTTTAACAATGTCGCAAGAACATGCATCGAAGCTATGTCTGCTATATTGGGAGGGACGCAATCCTTACATACTAATTCATTGGATGAGGCATTGGCACTGCCAACAGAATTCTCAGCGAAGATCGCTCGGGATACACAAAAGTACCTTCAAGAGCAATCGGGTATCACCAAAGTAGTAGACCCATGGGCTGGATCTTACTATGTAGAATACCTAACTCATGAATTAGCCCAAAAAGCCTGGGCGCTCATCGAAGAAGTAGAGTCACTTGGAGGCATGGCTAAAGCGATCGAAGAAGGTATCCCGAAGATGAGGATCGAAGAAGCTGCTGTACAAAAGCAAGCTCGCATAGATAGTGGAGTAGAGCCGATCATAGGTGTCAATATGTACAAGGTTGAAGACGAACCTGACATCGATGTACTCCAAGTTGACAATACAGAGGTAAGACGCCAACAAATAGAAAATATACAACGCGTCAGAGCCAATAGAAATGAAGAAGAAGTACAAGCAGCTTTAACTGCACTTACAAAAGCAGCAGGAGATAAGAGTGAAAATTTATTGGAGAAAGCAGTCATAGCTGCGAGAGAAAGAGCGACATTAGGAGAGATATCAGATGCCATGGAGCAGGTCTTTGGTCGCTACAAAGCAACCATACGCTCTATACAAGGTGTCTACAGAAGAGAGATTGCTATGGATGATGACTTTAAGAAAGCATGTGATCTGGCGGATCGATTTGCCGATAAGGTCGGTCGACGTCCACGGATCATGGTCGCCAAATTAGGTCAAGATGGACATGATCGCGGAGCTAAAATCATCGCCACGAGTTTTGCTGATATAGGATTTGATGTGGATATAGGTCCATTGTTTCAGACACCTAAAGAAGCAGCCCATCAAGCAGCGATCAATGACGTCCACATACTCGGTATATCATCATTGGCAGCAGGACATAAGACATTAGTGCCGCAAACCATACAAGCTTTAAAGGACATCGGAAGAGAAGATATACTTGTGATCGCAGGTGGAGTTATACCACCAAAGGACTATCAAGAATTATTTGACGCGGGTGTTGCAGGTGTGTTTGGTCCAGGCACTGTGATTGCAAAAGCAGCTAGTGAGATATTAGAGATTATGATCCCTTACTTCAATCGATAAAAGAGACATGAAAGAGAAGCAAGATATACTGAGAGAAAAGTTAGCACTCTCGAAACAAGGTGGTGGACAAGCAAGAATAGATAAACATCATAAAGGAGGAAAGTTAACGGCCAGAGAGCGGATAGAGAAGTTGTTGGACCCTGATTCATTTGAAGAGATTGGTGCTCTTGTTACGCATCGCACTAAGGACTTCGGCATGGCGGATCAGATATACTATGGCGATGGAGTTGTGACTGGTTATGGTACCATCGATAGACGCCAGGTCTATGTATTTGCACAGGATTTCACGGTATTTGGAGGATCGCTATCGGAGACGCACGCAGAAAAGATATGTAAGATCATGGATCTGGCCATGAAGGTGGGCGTTCCATTGATTGGACTCAATGATTCTGGTGGAGCAAGGATACAGGAAGGTGTACGTTCTCTTGGTGGATATGCAGATATATTCTATCGTAATGTCCAAGCATCAGGTGTGATTCCTCAGATATCAGCAATCATGGGTCCGTGCGCAGGTGGAGCTGTCTATAGCCCCGCGATGACCGACTTTACAATGATGGTTGAAGGAAGCAGTTACATGTTTGTGACTGGACCTAATGTTGTCAAAACAGTTACTAATGAGGAAGTAACATTTGAAGAACTCGGAGGAGCCCATACACATGCGAGCAAATCTGGTGTGACTCACTTCACAGCAGATAATGACTTGGAGTGCTTACGCCAAATTAGAAAACTCATCGGTTATGTGCCTCAGAACTGTGAGGATAAAGCGCCTAAGCTGGCGTTTGATCTGAAAGAAGAATATAGAGAAGAGTTAGAAACCATAGTTCCAGAAAATGCACAACAGCCATATGACATGAAAGATGTCATTGCAGGTATCGTGGATGAAGATTCATTTATGGAAGTGCATAAAGAGTATGCTGATAACATCATTGTTGGGTTCTCGAGATTGGCAGGACGTAGTATTGGTATCGTTGCTAATCAACCTTTGAGTTTAGCAGGTGTATTGGATGTAGAGAGCTCTAAGAAAGGAGCAAGGTTCGTGCGCTTTTGTGATTGCTTTAATATCCCATTGCTGGTATTGGTTGATGTTCCTGGATTCTTACCAGGCACCGATCAAGAATGGAATGGTATCATCACCAATGGAGCGAAACTATTATTTGCATTTAGCGAAGCAACAGTGCCAAGAGTGACGCTGATCACAAGAAAAGCCTACGGAGGAGCTTATGATGTGATGAACTCAAAGCATATAGGCGCAGATGTCAACTATGCTTGGCCAGGTGCAGAGATCGCAGTGATGGGAGCGAAAGGTGCAAGTGAGATTATCTTTAAAAAAGAAATCAAAGCAGCTGCTGATCCAAAAGCAAAATTAAAAGAGAAAGAAGCCGAATATGCATCGCTATTTGCCAATCCATATAGCGCAACTGAGCGTGGTTTTGTAGATGAAGTGATCTTCCCAAGAGAATCACGAAGGAAACTTATCAGAGCCTTTTCGATGTTAGAAAGTAAGGTCGCTTCTTTGCCTAAGAAGAAGCATGGCAATATTCCTCTATGATCTATTTGATTGATAAAGACTTGTGGCGTGACGGTAAAGAAACCGAAGTGAGAACTGAGGTAGGAGACATTGCTATCCGATTAGAACAATCTTCATCTATCTTCAGTAAGAAGATCATAATCTACGATCGCTATCACGTAGAGATTGGTGCCCTTAAGAAAAAGGGCTTTGCCAAACATAGCTATGACATCCATTATGATAATCAAGTGATCGGCTCCATTCTCAAAAAGCGTGTTTTACTTTCTAAGCGATTAGTCATCCGAAGTGCAGCTACTGGTGCTGAGTTTAGAATCAAAGGGTCTATGGACAGTCATACCATTGATATCTATCGCAAATTAAGAA
>CALIHL010000217.1 GCA_938022935.1 uncultured Saprospiraceae bacterium | reverse complement strand
AAGTACATGATGTGCATCAAGATCTTTGTCTTGATCAAACATTATGGTATAGAATTAATTGATGAGTATGTTACTCGACAGTATGATCTTACGAGACAATTTGCGGATCACCTTAGAGCACTTACTGACTTTGAGTTAGCTCATGAACCGATGTCTAACATCCTATGCTTTAGGCATGCTCCTGAAGGAACAAGCAACCTCAACGAGCTTAACACTACCATCCGAAAAAGTCTTTTAGAATATGGCGACTTCTACATTGTACAAACTATACTCAATGGAGAGCTTTACTTAAGAGTTACGATCATGAGTCCTTATACAAGTATGGAAGATCTTGTTGGGCTGGTTGAGGAGATTAGGAGACTTGGAAATAACTATAACTATCAAAGTTAAAGATTCAAGCGTTTGCCTTTATTTGATTTGTGATGCTCTTGTCAAACTTCTTCATAAAACCCCAATCATCAACTCGATAGGGCTTAGCTAATAATTGAACAGGAAAATTTAGCTCTTTACTTAAAATCCAAATATGCTTCAAGGTTAAATGAGCTTTACATGAGAGAATTTTACTTGTAGTGGATTTAGATTCAAAAAATGGAATGAGGTCCTTTTGCTTAAGCCCCATATAATCCATCATCATTTTAATCACCATAATAGGATCGGCTTCTTCTATCTCAAATTGTTCTCATTCAAATCTGTTAACAAGCATAGTCAACAAATCAAACTCATCACTACGCTTAGAATTATTCTTCGCATCAAATATGTCTTCAAGTCTATCCAAAGCTTTTAAGTACTGTTTTTTGTTTTTTATAATCGTCCAACTCATAATTATTTACTTCTATGATTAACAGTAAGCTACGACTTCTTCACATACTTCGTCAGAATAATAATCGTCTGATCATTGATACGTCCTTGGATATGGTTGGCATTGTCCTGGACAAGGGATATTCTACGTACTGCAGTTCCTCTTTTAGCTGTAAAGCTAGCTCCCTTTACATTAAGGTCCTTGATGAGGACTACTGTATCGCCGCTTTGCAAGACGTTGCCATTACTGTCCTTATGTATGACTGCTGAGTCAGGATCGATCATACCATGGCGCGCCCATTCTGTGACATCTTCTTCCATGTACATCATCTCTATCAGGTCTTCGGCCCATCCTTGATCTTGTAGTTTATGAAGCATCCGATAAGAGACTACTTTGACAGCATCTACTTCGTGCCAGATGCTATCGTTTAGGCAACGCCAGTGATTAGCTTCTATCTGGCCGTCATCAGCTAACTGAGTATGACAAGTCTGACAAACTACAACCTGCTCATCTATACTATCTCCTGACTTGGGAGCAACAACATATGCTTGCAGCCCTTCTTCTCCACCGCAGAGCTCACATACATCATTACATCTCTTTGATAGTGCTCTTGATAGACTCATAATCGACTGTATTTGAAGTGTGCAAATATAGCCTTGTCTGGCATGATTTATTGGACTTGTTGCCAGGGGGTAATATCCACACCTGATCGAACATATACATCCTCACCAGTATAGATCAACTTTTGCCCCGCGATTTCATCAGTTGATAGAGCACTATACTTTGATAACTGTTTTAAAGCCTTTGACTGTAAGGTCTGAGATGATTTGATCTCATATACGACCTGTGATTCATTATGCTGATATAGCAGATCCACTTCATTGCCATTGGTATCTCGCCAAAATCGATAATCTCTTAGTTTGTTGAAGTGATAGTTTTGCTTAACCAACTCACTCACAATCATATTCTCAAATAGATGGCCCCACAAAGGACTTTGGGGAGTGAGCTTCCCTTTTCGGATATTCAACAGATGACATAAAAGACCCGTATCATAGAAGTACAACTTAGGGCTCTTTATAACCCTCTTGCTGTAGTTCTTGTGATTGGGTTCTAACATGTACGTGATATAGCTTGTCTCCAATATCGATAACCAGTTATATGCGGTAGTATGGCTGATCCCTGCATCGCGAGCTAAGTCATTATAGTTGATCAGCTGACCTGCTCTTGCAGCGCACAATCTGATAAAATTCTTAAAGACTCTTTTGTTCTGGACATTTACCAATTGAGTAAGATCACGTTCTACATAAGTGGTCACGTAATCGGCATAGTATCTATCTGGGTCTATGTCTCTATCATATATCGCTGGATAAAATCCCCGTGTCATAACTTCAGACAAGTCATCCGATAATAGACCTGACTGTTGCATCTCTATAAAGTCAAAGGGGAACAGCTTAAATATTGATATGCGCCCAGCAAGGCTCTGAGTAATGTTGGCCATCAGGTCAAAGTTCTGGGAGCCCGAGAGTATATATCTCCCCATGACTCGCGAGCTATCGACGACTCCTTGTAGATATGAAAACAATTCGGGTGCTCTCTGCACTTCGTCTAAGATGACTTGGTGATCGTATGCCTTAAAAAAGCCTCTTGTATCCTCAAGAGCAAACGCCCGAGTGTCTTTATCCTCTAATGACACGTATCTAAACTCAGGTAGCATGGTTTTCAGCAAAGTGGTCTTGCCTGATTGCCTTGGCCCTGTTAAGGCAACCAAAGGATACTGGCCCAACACTTTTCTTAAGTCTGGAAAGATATTACGCGATATGCTCTGATTATCAGTAATCATTGCCTAAACATACCATTATTTTTCATTTTGCATAATTATTATTTGCAGAATACATAATGTTATTATTCAAATTGCATAGCTATTATTTGCATATTGCATAGCTATTATTTGCATATTGCATGAATATTATTTGCATATTACATAAATATTATTTGCAGAATGCATAACTTTGCATCAACTCCAAGTGCTTACTACATTTCAAGCTTCAACAACACTAATCCTGCCCTTCCTAGTGTTTACCCGTACGCTTCACCCAACTATCTACCATAGATTGGCGTAATTATTGAAGTATGTACTAGTGATACATAAGGAACCCCCTAAACGTTCTAATTGTTAATAGAGTAAATACTGGTAATATGACTTACCAACCACCAACAGAAGTAATAGGCAATTCCATCAATGCGTGGGATGAATTCTACCAAAATCATTTTGAATGGGTATACAAGCAGACGCTTGAAATATGCCATAACACACTGAAAGCCAAAGAACTAACTGACAAACTATTCGTCAAAGTGTTCTTCAATAACCCAGAGTATGTAGTGGAAAACAACAAGGAAGCATTCAGAAATGAGCTTGCTGTTCTCTTCCCATACCTTGGCATCTTGGTAGATAGAAACAAAGAATTAAGCGCCGGCAGACTGCTACACTTGTACTATCAGCCGAACTAAAGACAAGCATAACACAACTTTAACTACTAAAAAAGGCTCTTGATATTACTATCAAGAGCCTTTTATATGTTGTGTTTCGAAGTATTTTACGAAAGTAAAGACTGCAGCTTCATAGCAAGTCCCATATCTCCTTTGATTTTAACCTTTCCACCCATAACGGCCATCATAGGATTAAGATCTCCACTTTGTAATTTCATGAGTGTCTCAAGTGATGTTGTGATTACACAATCTGCTTCTCCATCGCCTTCGGAGACAACGTTAGCATCACCAGTGCCATCTATATACACTCTGTGGTCATCAATCTCAAACTTTAAAGTAGCACCAATCGGGTCGACACCTTGTGCCTTTTCATTAAGCTGTGCCAATAATGCTGAAGTATCCATGTATTCTTATTTTTTACGTTTTGATAATAAGCCGGAAATTAAGCAAAAGCTGCTGCTTCTTTTCCTTCTTCTACAATTGTTAATACCTCGCTGTCTAATAAAGTTTCCGCTAAGCCATTTGTTTTAGGGACTTCATACTTAAAGTAGAACTTCATTGTATGGATCTGCGCGGCATAAAACTCTTCTGGTCTGATCATATTGCCAGTGACCATAGCTTTCTTAGCTGCTGTCGCCATCTCAACCCACTGCCAAGCGATAACAATCGTACTAAAGAACTCCATGAAGATGGTTGCATCAGACAAGAACCTTTCAAACTTTCCCTGCATGGCAAAACCAACAAGGTGAGTCAGTACTTTCTCTGCATCTCCCATAAGTCTTGAAAGCTTATCTGCATATGGCTTCAGATCATCAAAAGTCTGTGCCCCAGCGATACTCTTCTGCATCTCAGCCATCAATCCCTTGATAGCTTCACCATTGTTCATCAGCATCTTACGGCCTAAAAGATCTAATGATTGGATACCTGTTGTTCCCTCGTAAAGCGCAGTGATCCGTACATCACGATAATACTGCTCTAATGGAAAATCAGTAGTAAATCCATAACCCCCTAAGACTTGCATACCGTTGCTTATAGATACGCGCCCCATCTCTGAAGGATACGTCTTCGCGATTGGCGTCAATAGCTCAAGAAGCATATGATACTTCTTTCTTTCATCTTCTGACTGAGCATAGTGAGACAAGTCTAAGTACTTAGAGCACAAGGTTAACAAACTAGCACAACCTTCTACTACTGACTTCTGAAGCATCAACATCCGACGTACATCAGGATGATTGATGATCAATGTCTGGGGAGCATTAGCATTCTTTCCTCCAGATCCGTCTAACTTTCTTCCTTGTGGGCGTTCCTTGGCATATTGAAGTGATGCTTCGTATGCTGCTGATGCTATAGAAGCGGCAGTTAATCCAACTTCAAGACGAGCACCATTCATCATCTTAAACATATACTTGAGGCCTTTATTAGCCTCTCCTACTAACCAGCCTTGACAATGCTTATCATCACCAAAAACTAAGTGAGTAGTCACATATCCTTTCTGGCCCATTTTTTCAAATTCGCCAGCTGTCTGTACATCGTTATATTCTAACCCACCATCAGTGATGCGGTGTTTAGGTACTACAAATAATGAGATACCTTTCGTACCAGCCGGTGCTCCTTCCATACGTGCAAGAACCAAATGGATGATATTCTCTGCACACTGGTGGTCACCACCAGAGATAAATATTTTATGCCCTTCTATCAGATAGCTGCCATCATCATTGGGCTTAGCTGATGTGACTATGTCAGAAAGAGAAGAACCTGCTTGAGGCTCCGTTAGCGCCATCGTTCCACCCCACTTTCCTGCCATCATATTAGGCACATAGGCATCAAATAAATCTCTTGACCCGTAAGCCTGAATGAGTCCAGCTGCACCTGCTGTTAGTCCTATATACCCAACCGCTGTATTGTTAGCAGCAGAAGTAATGAAGTTAGCAGCGATAGAAGCCATATGAGGCATCTGTGAACCACCATCATCATAATCAAACCCTCCACAGATATATCCATTGGCTCCTGCAGTTGTTAGCACTCGTTCTATATGAGGATGGGCCGTTATCGTATTATTCTCATACTTCACTCCGACTCTGTCCATCTCAACAACGTATGGATATAACTCTTCATCAGCATAGTCTTTCACTGAATCAAGCAACATATCTATACTATCAACATCATAGTCTTCAAATCTTGGAAGCTCTAACACTTCATCCATACCATGAACCTCTCTAAGAAGAAACTTCAGGTGATCTACATTTACATATTTAGCCATAGTGGTTCTATTTTCTTTACTACGAGTAAAGATAAAGAAATTCTAATTGTCACAAACGCCAAATAAGCCGATAAAATGGTAACTAATTGGCGAAGAACCCTATGATTTGTACAATTTATAGATGAGAAAAGACCATCTCGATGTACACAATAAGCCATCAGGCACTAATTGTCACAACAAAGAGCGCCTTTTGCAGCTCTGCCAATTAAGCAACGCACCTGAGTTATGCCCCTTCTAAAGGGACCATCAACTCATCGATATAGTAGTCTCTTGTTTGGACATTGTAATTATCTCGGCAGCCACTTTGGGTGCCACTTCGCATGATGCTCGCATAGGTACGATTGGTGAGGCATGACTCACGATGTCCTCTTAGCAAAAAGCAATGGCCCAGTTCATGAAAAACGATATACTCGCGATATAAGTGAGAAGCCCTCTTCCAAAAGGAGGCATCGATAACAACACTTTTATGATTCTGTCTACCTCCATAAGAACAAGTCCCAGCGACTCCACCCTCTTCGATGTTTTCCAGAGTACCGACTATATTGGCCCGATTAAGATCGACTCTAAAGCCACGCTCAGCAGCGGCTTGCTCAAAAGCTTGAAAGTGGGTCCACAGTTCTCTATCGACATTAGCATATGACTTGATACCCGCAGAAAGTTCGCTCTCTATAGACATATCATCTTCGAGACAAGCGCCAAAAAATATAAGAAAAACGAAGAGGATGATAGATTCTACTGCTTTCATATCCTAAAGGAATTTTAGTAAGTGATAAAAGCGTAGTGTAGATCTATAAAAGAGGTGATTTAGTCTGAAAAGTAAGTATTAAACTATATTGACGGAGGACTTATTGCTGAAAGGGTAAATAAGAAACCTTTAGGCCTTAGCTAAAGCTGTCTCTGATAGAGAAAGACTAAGTTCTTTAAGCGACTTGAGATTAACATTGAGTAGAGGTGATTCATTCTTACTCGAGGCAGAAAGCAACTTGATATATCCAACCACCATCGTCCATCCTTGAAGCGTATGAAGCATACAATCTACATCGCTTCTGATACTACCATCTTTTATACCTCGCTCCATCTCCTTGACTGTAAGCTTAAGAGGTAAGTTCTGCAAATCTTGAATTCGGATGAAGTATGAGCTCTGAGTGGTCATCGACGTATCTACGTCTTCCGCTTTATCCCTTGATAGACTCCGAATCATAGAAAAATAATCAAGAAGCGCCTCTGAGTACATGAAGTTGTTCTCACAAAAGCTAAAGAAAGACTCAAATATCGCCTTTGTTCCTTCTAATCCTGAGACGCCTTTGTTCTGGTCAATTGTAGAGTAAAACACTTCGGTAAGTGCTTGAAAAGCTCGATAGATGATCGCAAAGTAAAGGTTTTCCTTAGAGTCAAAATAGCTATATAAAGTCACCTTAGTGATGCCTGCTTGCTTCGCTATATTATCCATCTTAGCCTTATGAAAGCCATTGCTTGCGATGACTTCGATAGCCGCGTCAATTATCCGATTCTCTTTTATCTGTCGTTTAGATGGATCCATATATCTCGTGGCCGTAAATGTACATAATGATGAATAGCTGAATGAACTTAGTCCATAGAATCATAAGTTAACGACACAACAGGCTCCTTAACATCTAAGCAGTCGGGACGACTTCAGGTAGCGGCATAAAAAATCCTGGTCATACAAGTACGACCAGGATCAAATTTATTACCCCAAAAAAACCAATTGTTATGGGTATTAAACCAAAAGTCGTGCCGATCTTGCTAGCGTAAACCCTAAGTGACAAACTCTTTAACATATCAAATTTTAAGATATATCTAAACAACTGACTACTTGGAACATAGACTTGACATCGATCCTCTACTTAGGATATATTGTGAGCGCTGGAGTTCGGATGAAAACCCCGCGCTACTTGATTTAGAGCGCCACACGAATCTACACACCGTTAAAAGATTGGACGCATCAGATAAGATCCAAGGGAGACTGATCAGCTTTATTAGCCACATGGTTCGACCAAAACTGATTGTCGAGGTAGGCACATTCACTGCTTATGCGACGGGTTGTTTATCGGAGGGGCTTTCGCCAAATGGTAAAATCATCAGCATAGAGCATAATGAGCTCTTCAAGCAAGCCATTTTGGATAACATAGAAAGACTCAACATTGCTGACAAAGTAGACCTAAGGATAGGAGATGCCAAAGAGATATTGCCTCAGATATCAGATCCTATAGATCTGCTCTTCCTTGATGCCGCTAAGTATGAATATGGCAACTATTATGACGCAACCATAGACAAGGTGAGATCAGGAGGCGTGATAATTGCGGACAACACACTCTGGAAAGGAAGAGTATTGGAAAAAGAGAGGGATCGTCAATCCCAGCGGATGCATGATTTCAACGTTAAAATCTCACAGGACGACAGAGTAGAATTATTCATCCTTCCATATCGTGATGGCCTAACTATAGTCAGAAAGAAGTAGTCATGTCTGGCATATATATACACATACCTTACTGTCGACAGGCATGTCATTACTGCAACTTTCACTTTTCTACTTCTATAAAGAACAAGAGCACCTTGGTTTCCTCTCTGATCAAAGAGATAGAACTTCGTCATAAGGAGCTTTCCAGTAACAGACTGGATAGCATATACCTTGGCGGCGGCACACCTTCTCTTCTTTCAAGCGAAGAGCTCTCTTCCATCATGACAAAGATTGAAGAGCACTGGCAGATAGACACAAGTACAGAGATAACGCTTGAAGCAAATCCTGAAGACATATCCAAAGAGAAGTTAGATTCTTGGCATCAAGCAAGTGTGAACCGACTGAGCATTGGTATCCAATCATTTCACGAGGCTGATCTTAAGTTTATGAATCGCGCTCACAACGCTGAGCAAAGTCATGAAGCACTAACACTCATCAAGGATTCTTTGATTAAAGCTGTTACGGCCGATCTCATGTTTGGATTAATAGACAGTACGATGGGAGCTTGGGAGGACAATTTGGATACCATGCTCTCCTATGACTTAGATCACCTTTCCGTTTACAATCTCACGGTCGAGGAGCAGACCGTCTTTGCAAATTGGAAATTAAAAAACAAGCTGCAAGAACCTACTACAGAACTACAATTCGAACAGTACAAGTTAGCTGACATTAAACTTCGATCTGCTGGATACGATCACTATGAGATCTCTAACTATGCAAAGCCTGGACGTCAAGCTATCCACAACACCAACTATTGGAATCGGAAGCCATATCTCGGTGTTGGACCATCTGCTCACTCCTATATCCATGGAGTTAGAAGTTGGAATGTTGCCAACAATGCTGCGTATATAAAACAGATAAAAGAAGACAACTACACGCCATCTTCAGAAACCATCTCTGAAGTCGATCATTATAACGAACTAATCATGTTGGGACTACGAACTAGGAGAGGAATTAGAAAATCAGACATAAGTAACCTATCGAGCAACTTGCAATCGCACTTTGAGCAGGTGGTTAAGTCAAAGCTTCAAGAAGACATAATCATATATACTGAAGAGCACTACCATCTTGATCCAAAGCATTGGTATGTATCTGACAACATCTCTTCAGAACTATTCTTTGTTGAGTAGTAAGACACCTTAATCATAAAGTCGTTCATCCAACCACAGTCCACAAAATCCAAGCAAAGTTAAAGCGTACCACCAAAAAGAGGATATCGTCTTTAGTTCAAACTGTTGCTCTCGTTCTTTTCCTTCAGATGAGTTAGCAGCCATCTGATTGATAGCATATAAATCCTTTTGACGCTTAGCTTCCCATGAATCTTTGTTATGTGCATAAAACGAGAACGCTGGCCCGTCTCCCAAAGACAATTGATTGTAGCCTGCTTTAGGCCAAGCATCGACTTCAATGACATTATCTAAGAACGGCACTTCTAAAAACGCAAGCGAAGTACTTTCGTTTAAGACTGGTGGTGATGTTACTTGCTTAGGGTGATATAATTGGAGCGTTCTTCTCTCATCTGCCCAGACCCATTGATTGCCCAGTATCTGCGTTTTTGCATTGAAGTCAACGAAGATATGAGAGAATATCTCGGACCATAAATTCTGATAGGTTATATCTTGATCTGCCAATACAAGTTTATAAGTATCACTAATCGACAACACCCCGATGTGCCCTAATCCTCTACGAGTGTACTTAGCCAATGGAGCATTAGCGAAGCTGATAGATCCCCAAGAAGATGACAACGGAAAGTTAATTAACTCAATGTCTTCTTCATCTAGTGAAACCACTTGCTCCACGGCCTCTGACCATTGTGGATGATTAATAGCGATTGCTTTTTCTCTAGCACCTTGCGGCTTAATCAAAAGACCATTCCCTTCCTTGGATACAACTCCAAGAATATTCCTTCTCTCTCGATCAGAAAGATCATTCCAACTGGACACATCTGTTATTATAAAGTCAAATTGCTTAACCGTTCGATAACTGAGCTCTTCTATTGCTTTAACTGGAGCGTTGCTGAACGATGTCTGGTACTTCTCCTTTGATATTTTAGATCGCATTGCAAATCCATTGCCTAAGGAAGTCCAATAGTTCTTCAAGTAGTTCATCTCGAATGTTGGATAAGAAGAAAGAATCAGCATATTCCAAGTGGGCTCATGTAGAACCGTTATAGAAGTTTGCTCCCTGATGGTATCACTCGAAGTAAGAACATCTATATCAGCCAAGTAAGTCCCCGCAGGTGGTGCGATACATTCTATTGCAAAAGCTCCATCTGAGATTAGGCCTTTATGTTCTTTATCATTTATTGTCAAAATCACGCCTTGTGGCAAAGCTTCATCGCTCGATTCTTCAGCTCGCACTTTTCCTTTCAAAGTCCAAGAAGAATTTTCTGTTATAATAGGCACATCTATCGATGTAATGCCAGTCTTCAGCACTGTAGCCTCAAACTTTAAATTATAATCTGACAATTGTGACAACTCATCAGCACTCAAACCAAATCCATGAATAGTCACTTGATCAGTGCGACTTGCTTGCTCAGAGTTAAGAAAGTCATTGACATTGTTAAAGACGTTAGAATCGTCAAGAGAAGGCTCAGCATGGGCCGAAAGAATATGTGCCTTGACGTTTTCTAATGGTTCTTTATAGTTTGGTTTTATGACCAACAAGTACAAACCTATACATCCTAACAATAGTAGAAACAACCTTCTAAATAATCGTCCACCATTAGCTCTCCTTTTTATAACGTATGAGCCAAATAAAAACAAAAGGACCAAACCAACAGGCACCAACCAAGTCTCAATGTCGCTTAAGCCTTCCACAGATTAGAAACTAAGTTTTCGGGTTACCTCCTTTGTCAGGTCTAAGGCATTGTTGTATCGAGACTTTACGGATTGTGATTCTTGTGGCAGTATGCCTATCAGCGAGTTTCTCATTTTTTCTAGCTCATATGATCTTGCGTTATCGATAGCCCTTAACAAACTCTGCATATCGGCTAGGACAGAAAGTAAATTAGGGCGATCTAAGGATATCTGAGCTAATGATGTAGCCGCTACTTGCAACTCTTGAAGATGTTGAGTTGGATCGGGTGCTCCAAGCACTTCAATCGCTTTCTTTATTTTTGCATATGCATCTGCCTTATCAATTGTAGCCAACTCACTTGGATCTCCGATCTTATCTTGATCTCCTTCCAGCCTGACCTCAAGCTCTTTTATAATCGGCGGATCAAAACCTATCCTATGCACATAGATTCTTGCATGATTCTTCACTTCTTGCAATAACTCCAAACTTTCATATTGAAAAGGTAAAGATGATGATGGATCATATAGCCTTAAGTGCAACTCTGCATCCCACATTACCGACAACGCAGCCTTAAGCTTTGACTTTACTGAGATATTATGAAATGTCGCTACTTCAGAGTCATCATGGTTATGAGAAAGCTCTTCCACCCAAGTTGGCCTTGATGGATCCTCTCTCTTTTCAGTACCTTTTGTAGACATGAGTTGACCAGCTTCTTCTTCGTGATCATGATCATGCATGAACTGGCTTAGTAGATCTCGTGCGCCCTTTAATGCTTCACTGGCTACTCCGTGATCATGGTCGTGATCGTGACCTCCTTCATGGTCGTGCTCTTCCTCTTCTAAGGAGAATTCATTATTGATATCAATGCCACTTTCGTTTTCTTCACCTAAGAACTGACCATACTTAAGTCTAAGCAGTTTTTGATCATAACCCAGAGTGTTGCTCCGTTGCTTGAATGTATCAATATGAAGAGAAGACTTCTCTGCGATCAGCTTCTCCGTTTCAATGATGATCTGACGCTGACTTCTAAAAAAGTCTGGCATAAGATCCACTTGCATACCTGAGTCATCCGTATATACATAAGTCGTTGTGTCTTTTATAGAAACAAAGTGAGTAATAGACTTTGACCAATGCTCAACTTTTGGGTAGTTGTCTTTGGCACTTACGTAAAAGAAAAGCTCATCTCCTGGCTCCATCTCAAACTCTGAAGTACTAAAGCGGTGGCTGCCACTAAAGCTTATTCTTCCTTCTTCAAAGGACTTTAGGTCAAACTTCTTTTCTCTAAACTTGACAGACTCGCCTGATCCTTTTGCAACTGTAGCTGATATAAATGCATCCTCCAAGCCATAGTCATCATCTATCGCGATGTCAAATGAAAACTTGTAATCTGGCCGATAGTCAATTTTTGTATATTCTTTGATTCCCGAGATGACCACTTCTGGCTTTTCATCCAATGCAACTTTGATGGAGTGGTAATCAGAGATGTAATCATTAGCAGCATCTTTTATCCCAATCTGGTAAAAGTCTGATTGGTTAAACGTCTTGCTAAATGAGTCTGATCTAATATTCATCGTATCACCCTCACTGAATACTATAAAAAGTTGATCAACCTTCTTATTGGTTTTGATCCTCCAAGAAACCTTTGATCCTTCTACTACTTCCAAAGATGATTGCTTTGAAGATCGGTTTGACAGATTAGTATAAATCGGAGGAGCCACTGTAATTGAGATGCTTTCTATAAACGCCGTGTCAGAGGTAGCAGTACTCGACAACATCGCACTTTGGTCCTCTACTTGATCTACATAAATATTATCATGAGTTATGGATGCTCTTGGATTTAGCAAAGATTGTACGGACCAACCACCAAGTATCAAACCAGCCATTAGTAGAGTTGACCTCTTGATTAAATTTAGATCCCAAGGAAGTTGGAAATTATATGAAGCAAAGGTCTCTTTTGTCTTTTCTCTTTGTATTGTCGCTAAGCCCGAAAGCGTTTGACTTTGCTCATAGCTTTCCTCTAGCAACTGAGCGCTATATTCCAATTTCTTGTTTTGCCCATGAGCCAGCTCAAGAGCATTCTTCATATCTGGAAAACTCTTCTTCCCAATCCAAGCGATACAAAGCGATCCCAATACTCCAGTTGTCAGAGCAGTAGCTAAACTCAAGAAGCCAAGTTGAGAACCCAATAGCAACACCACTAAGAACGCCAAAATCAAGCAGGCTGTAGTCACTCTAATTTTAGTCTTCCACTGACTCAAAAGATGATATGGATCTCTTGCCTTCATTTATGAGTTTGGAGATTTCATATAAACAAGACGCTCTAAGAAAAACATAGGTATGATCAGCAACCACCATGAGAGCCCAATCGGCTTTCTCTTTTCTTCCTCCACTATTTCAATTGTCTCAACTGACTCCCCAGCGATTGAGAAGCTACTTGGATCTAAAACACGGTGATCATTGTCATCCAGACCAGTATAGATCTTATTGAAGTGAGCAGATAGGATCACTGGGAGGTTAGACGTTAACATATCATCTTTAGATAGCTTCCCTATGAGGACAAGGCTATTATCTAAGGCGTACTCTATTTTCAATTTTTGATTGGATGGAATCCAATTGATACTATTAGACCTTGATGTTTCCAATGACTCAACAACTTGTACTTGCAGATCAGCATCCTTTTCATCAGCTGCTTCACTAGCCCAACTCAATGAAAACTTGAGATATCCTCCTGCTATGTCAATCACATCTTTAAGCCGCTTGCCTGAATCATCGGCACTAGCTTCAAAAGACAAATACAGCGGTCGACTATTCTGGTCAACATTTTCTGACTCTCCAGTATTATAAATAACTGAAGTTCTATGAGGTTGCGAAGACACATGCCATTGGGTTACATTTCCTTCGTTTTCCACTCGATGTTTTAACTGAGCCGTTTCTTTTTGCGGTAGAACATTCCAATTGACATTTGACTTAATCTCAATCGGATCGCCTTTAAAGTATTTTAGGTAACTGTAAGAATAGATAACGACACTATCCTTGTGACTATTCAAGCGGTCGATTAGCTGCCAGCCAGAAGTATAGGTCAAACAATCATCTTTATCATCATCAGAAAAACCAAAGCACTGCACAGTATCATCTTCATCGATTTTAGCCAATAATTCTTGATGATCACCTTCTTCTATTATACCTTCTTCTATCCAATATGATATCACTTCACTTTCATCTAACAACAACGGCTGCGCTATTAAAAAACAAATCAACCCCAAAAACAAGAGTCGCAAAAGCAAAAGTAAATATTGAGAAAGCCCCAATGATCTTGCAGCTTCAGATTCTGACTGCTTTAAAAACCTTACACTTCCAAATTTTACAATTGACTTCTCACGTCTACTCATCATGTGGACGATGACCGGCAAGCTTAATCCTAACAAAACCCAAAGCATATATGGATGCAAAAAACTCATGCGAGACTTAACTGATTATAATCAACAAGGAAGTCTCTCAAGGTCATCGCTACATCATCATCGAGATATACCTTTTTATAAATAGCACTTTTCTGAGTGCATAGTCTCTTTGCTTTATGGATATGTGCTCCTAAAGCGTCTTTATAATTTTCTGCAAACTGCTTCGTATTGACTTGAACTTCGGAGCCAGACTCAAGATCTATGAACTTTGTATTGTTAGAGAATGACAGGCTCTCTTCATCTCTCCCGATGACATGCATAACTACCACTTCTCTTTGAGGTCCGCTTAGTGTGTCTAAGTATTTGTCAAGCTCATCAAGCTCCAGATATAGATCTGTGATCCACACCTGCATACCATTATAATTGTTCTTTAGTGATGTTGGAGTTTCCTCCTCAGCAGTTGCCAAGGTGGATAATTCTAATAATGACCTTCTCCAGTGCTTCAATCCATGACCTTTCGACAATAATTGATTACCACTCTGCCAAGAGCAATTGTCTTGCTGATTGGTGATCACATAAGTCAACGCAGCTGTCATGAGCTTGGCCAACTCAAACTTAGAATATCCTTGCTCGCGATAGTCCATAGATCGACTATCATCCAAAGTCACATGCAAATGTTGGTTAGACTCAATAGTAGATTGCCGTATAAAGTACTTACCCGTCTTGGCGTACATCTTCCAATCTAATAATCGAAGATCATCTCCTTGTGTGTAAGCACGATATTGATTGAACTCCATTCCACTGCCCAGCTTTAGTGAACGATGACTACCCAACAATAATCCTTGGGCTAACTTACGTGCATGCCATTCTAAAGATGCGACATCATCAAATATGCTAATATCTATGTCACTAGTGGTTGAGTTCATCCCAACTTGTTAGACTTCTTCAACTCTGCTATAATATCAACGACTGATACTTTCTCTGACATAGCTTTAAAGTTAAGAATCAATCTATGTCTAAGCGTAGGGAGCATCATCTTATCTATATCATCGGGGACTACAGCATAGCGACCATCAAGCAAGGCATGACCTTTGGCTGCCAGGATCAACGATTGTCCAGCTCTTGGCCCTGCGCCCCAATCTACATATTGGCGTACGGAGTCTACATTGGTGATATCCGGTCTTGTGGATCGAACCAATTGGCTCACTTGAGCCACCAAACCGCTATCTATGTGAACCTCTCTACATAGTTTTTGCAACTCGATAATCTCTTCTGCTTTGTAAACTACAGGCACTTCATTGGATTGAGTCCCTGTTGTCAGTTCTAATATCTTGGTCTCTTCTTCGGCGCTTGGATAGCCTACTTTGATATACAATAAGAATCGATCGACCTGCGCTTCTGGCAGTGGGAAAGTTCCTGATTGCTCAATTGGGTTTTGAGTAGCAAGCAAGAAGAATGGCTTGGGCAACTCATATCGCTTACCTGCATAAGTAACACTATACTCTTGCATCAGCTCAAGCAATGCAGATTGAGTCTTAGGTGGTGTCCTATTGATCTCATCTGCAAGAAGCATATTAGTAAAAACGGGGCCTGGTGAAAACTTAAAATACTTGTTTCCTGATTCATCTTCTTGCAAAATCTCTGTACCCAAAATATCCGAGGGCATCAGATCTGGTGTAAACTGTATCCGCTTAAATGAAAAATCTAATGCTTGCGACAAACTCTTGATCATCAATGTCTTTGCTAGTCCCGGCACCCCTTCTAACAATACATGACCAGAAGCCAAGAGGCCTATGATCATATGATCTATCACTTCGTCTTGACCTACAATGACTTGTTGGACGGCACTTTTTAATTTTCCAATCTTTGACAGCAACTCTTTTATTCGTTCTTCACTCATTAGATATTCTATTTAGGCTGTCAACGCATACATGACGATATTGACGCCGAACCGAGTATTGTCATTTTTATACCAGCGCTTGTTTCTAAAATCATAATCCCATTCACAACCATAGTCCTTGTTAGAATAAAGCACCCCTATCCTACCATTGATCATAATTGCCTTGAGATAGTCATGCACCAAGTCATCGCCCCATCCATTAAGTTCTTGCGATGTCGTGGGAGGTCCGTCAAATTCAAAAAAGGAACGATACAACTGATGATCATTGGGCAGCTTAGTCAGAGCGTTATCTCCAAACAATTCTGCCATCTGCTGTTCAAATGACTTTGCAAATAAACCATCGATATCATGATTACAATCATCAGCAAATACAAAACCTCCGCGCTCGACGTAAGCTTTAAAGTTAGCTTTCTCTGCTGTGTTAAACTGCACTAACTTATGTCCTGATATATAGCAAAATGGAGATTGAAAAACCTCCTTGTTGCTAAGCGGCACGATATGCTCTTCAGTATTGACTGGTATCGTTGTATAGGATACTAAAGAATGCAGGAGATTGGAAGGCATCCGCTGATCCACATCCCAATCTCCTGATTCGTACATAAGTCTGGTAAAGAAAAACTTTCCTCCATTCAGACGATCCATGTCTTGATATTTAGACTTGATTATACTGCGTCAGATAGACTTGAAAAAGTAAAGTCTCTGATCTTCATGTATGGGATCAAGTTACCGTTGATACGTACTTGTTGTCCAAGTGTCTCCAGATTATTCAACATGATAATCGGGCTCTCGTTGAACCTAAAGTTCTTAATCGGGTGTTTGATTTTTCCATTTTCGATAAAGAAAGTGCCGTCACGTGTCAGCCCAGTATAAAGCAAGGTCTGAGGATCAACATTTCTGATGTACCACATACGTGTTACAAGTATACCTTTCTTTGTATCCTTGATTAGATCTTCTAGTGAAGCATCTCCACCATCCATAATTCCATTAGCTGGAAATGGCAAAGTTGCTACTCCTTTTTGATCTGCCCAATATCTATCATAAGCGAGATTTTTAACCACCCCACCTTCTAACCATGATGTCTTCTTAACCGGCACACCTGCACCCGTCCACGTAGAAGCAGGAACTAAAGGATGTAATGGATCAGAATAAAGATTGACTCTTTCATCTACGATCTTCTCTCCTATCTTATTACCTCCCCCTTCTTTGGCCATAAATGATCTTCCTTCATCTGCACTTCGTGCGCTGAATGAGAACATCAAGTTACGCAAGAGGCCAACAGATGCCGCAGGCTCAAGGATCACTGTATACTTACCCGGCTCTATTGCCTTCGCTTCTTTTGACATCAGTGCTTTGTCGATCGCTATGCGCGACGCCATCTCTGCATCAAAACGACTTACGTCATTATAATCTCTGGTTACCCATCCAGAACCAGAGCCATCGTTAGATCGCATGGTTACTGTAAAGTCAAGTCCTGTAGATTGTTCATAAGCAAACAAACCATTGGAGTT
>CALIHL010000216.1 GCA_938022935.1 uncultured Saprospiraceae bacterium | reverse complement strand
ACCAAAAGAGATAACGGGTGTCAGCGTACTCTACTTCGCGAACAGCTGACTGATATCTTTAAATGCTTTGAACTCAAGAGCATTTCCGCAAGGATCTAAGAAAAACATAGTGGCTTGCTCCCCAACTTCACCTTTAAAACGAATGTAAGGCTCAATTACAAATTTGATCCCTTGCTGGCGGAGACTTTCAGCCAATGCTTCCCATTGATCCCACTCTAAGACCACACCGTAATGAGGGACAGGCACTTCATGTCCGTCTACCGCATTATGATGCGTTTCTTCTGCAGCAGACTTGGGCTTATAATGAATGACCCATTGATGGCCAAAAAAATTGAAGTCTACCCAATGCTCAGCAGAACGGCCTTCTTCGCAACCCATGACATCTCTATAAAAAGCTCTTGCTTTGGGTACATCATCTACCGGGACTGCTACGTGAAAAGGTCTGATACTCATAGGAAGATGATTTAAGATTTATACCGATGATATATAAAAAGAAGGATGACTGATCCGCTGGTCGCTGTTATCAGCTCGCCTATAAGACCGGTTACACTAAAGCCGAGCAAGTTGACTAAAAATCCGCCGGCTACAGAACCCAGCACTCCTATACCCAGAGATGATAACCAAGAATCACTTTCTTTCTGGGGAGTGATCATCTTGGCTAAAGAACCAGCTATTAATCCAACTAAAAACCATTTGAGCAGCATATTTCTGTCGGTTTAGTGGGCTAAATATAATGAAAATTGATACTCGTGATTAATCGACGAAATGACATTAGTTACTTCACTACTGTAAATAGCCCTGAGTATTTGCGACCGGTATCGCGGTTGGTCAAGTGGATGATATGAGTACCTGCCTTGGCATTCCACATATTGATAGAGTTGAAGTAGTCAAGTTTCTCTTGTAAGCTATAGATCAACGTACCTGACAGGAAGTAAATATCCACCTGATAATTACCTGGCGATATACTACTGATGTCCAATGTAAAGATCCCATTGTTAGGATTAGGGTAGATCTTGATCGAAGGATTAAGCTCATCTCCTTGGATAAGGGTCTCATCTATAGCTGTTGTGAGGTTATCACAAGATGACTCTGTGAACTCCGGACAATACATGCGGTTGACCAAAGAGCAATCCATTACAAAAGGGTTGGCTTTGCCATCTTGTACCATCGCCTTCATGAGGTTGCGATCCATCTCAAGTTCATCAACAACATCAGCGTTGTGCCAAGAGCAAAGATCTTCGCGCATATCACTGAAGAAGTCGTCGTCCTCTCTGAGGGCCTCTTCGCGATACATCGTATAGAAGTAAAATACACTTCTTGCTATATCACCCTTCACAGATTCTCGAGGCTCAAATAAACCACCGAAATTACTGAAGTTGTCAACCTCAGAATAAGCATCTATCATATTAGAAGGAAGATCTTCTATGTTTCTGATCTTATCATTCTGAAAGAACCAGCAGTCTGTCTTTTCGTCATCCACATCTCCAAAGGAGTAATTGGATCTCGCTTGGTTAACTGCCCATCTCGCTGGTGCTAAATTGTGTAGATCCGAAAATGCGTTTCCATATTCTTCTTTGGCACCTTTGGATCGCGGATATATATGTTCTGTATTGATGCCATCAGATGTTGCATCCATTGCTAGAAACTGGATCGGCAGATCATTATCAGGTGGTAAATAAAGTTTGTGTCCTGAGTAAATCGTGTGCACCGTATCGTCAACATTATATATCTGCGTATACATAAGGTTCCTGGCGACTGAATATGTCTCGACAAAGTTTGGCTTATATTCTTCTACTGTAGCTTTGAACAGCTCTTCGCCCTCTAAGTCAGCAAAGATCTGAGCTTCCGTAGTTGCCGTACAAAAGGCACAAAGAAGTAGAGCATAGATCAAGTCGATTCTCACAACGCGAATATACTTAACCAGACTGTAAAACAGAAGTCCGTTCAAGGGAATTTAGATCAGGGAGAAAGAAATTAATTTATAAATAAGTGTATCCCCTGATATATATCTAAAAATATGAATATCAACAGTATATATAGTATAATATATTAGATATGAAATGATGCAATATGTCGATAATGATCATGGATACGAACTTACCCTGCAACCGTAAATAAGGCGTCAAGTGAGTCTGAGATGGATTGATGTCCTTTATTTCGTATGTATAAAAAAGCCTTAACAAAACTTTTACACTTCCTTAGGAGTGTCTGACTGACGACGCTGAGAGGCCCATGTTTTCTATACTTTATATCAGATCGTTCATCCCTCGATATGAGCGATTAGTCTATATAATCGGGCTGCAACACTGTTGTATGTAACTTCGGTCAATATTCTGCCGTTTTATAGCTGTCAGATTGATTGAGATTATAGACGTCGTATAATTTCTTACAATTTACTGTATCAGCCTGCATCAGCATTCACTACACTTTTTTTTAATTCTATCGTGACTTCAGTTGACTAACTGCAGATAAGTCATCATGGGTTAGTTATGCCAGGATTAAAAAGCCAATACCAATTATTTCACTTTTAAACCTTAAAGTATGTTATTCAGAAAAGTCATTTTTAGTTCATTGTTAGCGTTTGGTTTGTCAGCCTTAGCGATTGCATCAACACCTAACACAATTGCAGAAGACGCGTCAACCACAAGCTCAAAGACTTATACAGAGATAAAGAAGATCGTAAAGAAGATTGATTTTGACATGGACAAGTTCCAAGATCAGACTGTCAAAGTACAATTTATGATCAACGCGGATAACGAGTTAGTTATCCTACGCATCAACAATGACGATGCAGAGTACCTAATCAAGAGAACTCTTAACTACAAAGAACTCAAAGAGAATGACCTTAAGGTCAACAAAGTCTATATCCTTCCTATCTCATTTCAAAAAGGGATAGTCAGCTAGGACATCAAGCGAGTAGTAAGTTGATTGATTTTGTTTTTTGAAAGGCCAATGATTCTGTTGGCCTTTCTCTTTTTCATCTATCACAATAAGCATTCTATGATGCTTTCGGTGAGAATCGGATAATAGGCTTTATCAATCTCGACAATGGTCGATTACTAAACTAAGTGATATGTGATCTCACCTTGCTGTAAAGCTCCTCAGGAGGTACTGGGGAATCAAGATACTGCTTGATAACTTCTACGAGATCGGTGATCATCTCTGACTCGAAGCCTAACTTTAAACCAAATTCATTTATGAATTCTTCTTCTTCAGGTTTAATGACACCATCCGCTTTCATAAGAAACAAAAAGTAGTACAGTATAGTTATTCTATCTTTTTGTCTAACAGGAGGTTCAAGCTCGTATCCATCGATATTATAACTCACCTCTTTTAGGTCGTCATCACTTAGTCCCAGTCGCTCACCTATATGTATGATATAAGCGAGTTCATGAGGGTCTTCATCATGGTCAGCTCCCATGAGTTTATAGAGTAAAGCGATGATGGCTTTGTTAGAATAGATCGAAGTTTGTGTTGCAGTCGACATTTA
>CALIHL010000215.1 GCA_938022935.1 uncultured Saprospiraceae bacterium | reverse complement strand
CTTGATGGTTGATATCGAGATAGAATCACCCAAGATGTCCAACGCTTCTTTTTCAGAACTGTGCAATACAGCTTTTATCTTGGCCATCGCATCTGAATAGTGGCGTTGTGTTTTGTCATCGGTACTATTGGCCAAGAACTTTTCAGCAGTTAGCAAAGACAATGCTTCTGCTTCATTGAACATGACTGGCGGCAGTCGATAGCCATCCATGATAGAGTAACCAATACCAGGGTCCCCGATGATTGGGATACCAGCGTTCTTAAGTGTGTTGATATCTCGATATACTGTCCGTAAGCTCACTTCAAACCTGTCAGCAATCGCAGACGCAGTTATTACCTTCTTAGTCTGAAGGATGATGAGCAAAGAGACGACTCTATCGAACTTGTTCATGTATCTTATTCTAACCGATGTGAAGATAACTCTGCATACTTATTGTTTTACATATTAAAACAGATATATCCTAGGTTCAATATTTTGAACTTAGTAGTAAATGTAAGTATGTAACTAAAAATTTAGTTCAAAATATTTGGACATTCCAAATAAAGCGCTTATCCTTGAACTAAGAATTTAGTTATAGGGATAAGCTATGAAAGAATTAACCAAGGCAGAAGAGGAGATCATGCAAGTCATATGGGACTTGAAGGCAGCATTTGTAAAAGAAATTATTGCAATGATGCCTGATCCCAAACCCGCTTATAATACTGTCTCAACCTTTGTGCGCATATTGCAACAGAAGGGTTTTGTTGACCATGAGTCTCATGGGAAGTCCCATAAGTACTTCCCAATTATAACTAAAGAATCATATACCAAGTCATTTATGACAGGGCTGGTTAAGAACTACTTTGGAGGCTCATATAAGCAAATGGTTTCCTTCTTTGCAAAAGAAGAAAACCTAAGCTTGTCTGATCTTGAGCAACTGATAAAAGAACTTAAAAAGAAGTAAGATGAGTACATACATTTTAGAATTAGCGGTGACTCATATTGTGTTGATCTTAGCATACTGGCTCTTCTTAAGTAAGGAGCATCAGTATGGTAAGATGAGATTCTTTCTCATTGTATCGACTTTGCTTTCGTTAGTTATTCCTTTGTTTAGATTGCCTCGACTATTTCCTTTGGAAGGGCAACCGACACAAGAACTATCGGCAGGGTTTGTCATTGAGAACGCCACAGTGATGACTGCTGCAGTAGAGTCATATTCTTTTGACTATAACTTAATGATATGGTTGTCATTAGCGGTGAGTACTTTCTTGCTGATCAAGCTAATAGGCAGAATCACTGTTCTTTTCAATATGTCACGAAGGAGTGTAGATGCCTCTTTCAATGGTGTTAGCATCAAAAGACTTGGAGAGATACAAGGAAGCTTCACTTTCTTCAATTGGATCTTCTTAAGCAACAATATAGAAGAGTCCGAAGAGAACTATAATGCGATCATCAAACATGAAGAAGCGCATGCTCGATTGGGGCACTCGTTTGACTTACTGTTCTTTGAGATTTATAAGGCTCTCTTTTGGTGGCTACCATCTTCATGGTATGTCAATGCCGAAATTAGAAAGCTACACGAGTATCAGGCCGACTCGTATGCGCTAAGGACAACACAATTAGAGGTTTATTCTTCGATCCTGATCAACTCTACTTTACAATCACATGGACTAAGCATGGCCAGCTCATTTCACGATGGTTTAATATTTAAAAGATTAAAAGCTATGAAACAACAAGCAACAAAAGTTAGTAATTGGAAGGTGGGCTTGCTCACAACATTATGTGCTTTCTTATTTGTGATCTTCGCATGTAGTGAAGAGAAAAGTGAAGCTATTGCTCATGACAATTCTAAATCTCTTTCCAATAGTGAGGAGGTAGTAGAAGTTCGAGAGATATTTAAAGTAGTAGAAGAACAACCTTCCTATGAGGGAGGTATGGATGCTTTCTATAAGCATGTGATCAATGAGATACGTTACCCGCTTGAAGCCAGAAACGCTGGTGTAGAAGGAACGGTTGATGTCCAGTTCGTTATAGAAAGAGATGGATCTTTGAGTAATATTAAAGCAATGAACAGCATAGGTGCTGGTTGCGATGAAGAAGCTGTTAGGGTAGTAAAAGCAGCGACTGGGTTCAAAGCAGGGTCTCAGAGGGGTAGAACAGTGAGAGTAGCTATGGTTATGCCGATTAGCTTTAAGCTAAATCCAGATAAGAAGAATCCAGATAACAGCATTCAAGGTTCAGTTATCGCTGGAGAAGCCGCCGCCAACAATGGAGATCTTGATATAGATATTGGGTATAAAGACGGATCGTGGTCGGGTATCGTTCGTACACCTGAAGGAGATGAGTTGCCAGGCGTTAGTATTAATGTTTTGAATTCTGATAAGGGTGTTGTCTCTGATCTTGACGGCACATTTAGCGTTGAAGCTGACAAGAGTCAAGAATTGGAAATAACATTTGTTGGTTATAATAATGTTGTTGTAAAGAATTAAATGAAGTGATAGAGCAGTGGGCGTAAAGCCCACTGTTTA
>CALIHL010000214.1 GCA_938022935.1 uncultured Saprospiraceae bacterium | reverse complement strand
GAATAGTCGCGTGAAATGTTGGGGATTTCGGAAGCCTAAAATAAAGGCCACTTCCTTAATAGATTTGTCACCATCTTGGATTAGATTTTTGGCTACAGCTATTGTCTTTTTGTGAAGCAGCTCTTTAGCCGATTGACCTGTTTCTTTTTTAATTAAGTCCCCAAAGTAATTAGGGGAAAGATTAAGTTGGCCAGCAAAATAAGATACGGTTGGCAACCCTATGGAATGAGGACTCCTTGAGTCAAAGTATTTGTTGAGTAAATCTTCAAATTTCAATAACCATGCGGACAAGATAAGTATGGCCAATATCGCTCAGATTGTCAATGTATTACAATCGGTGATTATGACTCGGGATGCACAAATGGTTAAGACACCAACATATCATGTGTTCAACCTCTACAAGGTTCATCAAGATGCTATGTTGATACCAAGTGAAGTCATCACAGAATCATATAGGTATGAAGACAAATCAATACCAGCGTTAACAGCCTCTGCATCTGAGAAAGAAGAGCTCATAAGTATAACTTTGACCAATTCGAATCCACATAAGAACCTCCAAGTGAAATGTGACATCGGTCGAAGTATAGAGTCGATATCCGGTAGAATAGTCAACAGCATGGAGATTACGGATTATAACGATTTCAATAAAGCAGAGAAGGTATTTATCGAAGCGGTCGAGATAAATCAGCCTAAGAACAACACGTTTGACTTAACTATACCTGCCCATTCTGTACTACTTATTCAATTGAAGTTAGATTAATATAATCTGAAGATTATATCTTAAACACTTCTCCTGTTTTCACAATGATGTTAGTAGAGTTTGATAGGGTGTACTCAACAGACCATAAGTATACATCCTGCGCAGTCAGTCTTCCATTAAATCGGCCATCCCAACCATCAGTAACATCTGAGGAAGAATATATAACAGATCCCCAACGGTTATAAACTCGAAAAGAATATGATGTAACTGTAAGTTGGGCGTTAATGCTAGGTATTAAAATATCATTCATACCATCATTGTTGGGGCTGAAGACATTGGCTACAAAGATATCAGCAGTACAACTTACTTCCTCAACGATCAATGAAAAGGGTACTGTCACACATGGTAAAACCATGTTAGCTTGATATAGTCCAGGCGCTGGAAGCTGCCGCTCTGGATTTGTAGAACCATTGTCCCATTCATAAGTGGCTTTGTCGTTGTAAGGTCCATCTGCTATTTGACGTAAGTCTATATCAACACTAACTCCTTCGCATACTAAAAGTGTGCTATCAAACTTATGGGGTATCTCAACCAGACGAATCGCATCTATCGCATATCCTGTGTTGTAGACCATGCCAGGCACATCAGGATCTGTACAATTGATAGGGGAGTCTAACGCTTTTGTTTCTCCTATGATTGCTATATGAGATTCTCCACCATCGGCTCTAAAGCAGTCCCAATATGGCTTCCACTGATCGAAGTTGTTACGATCGCCTTCTGGCCTGACGATGGTGGATACTTCGTTGCCATTATAACTAACTGCAGTTGTTATAAAGCCCTCTATCACTTGTATACTTTCACTTTTTGTAAATATGCTGTCACGAGCAGTGACGATAGACATGGTACGTTCAGACAGTGGATCGCAGAACTGATCAGCGTAATCGTCATTGATATACCCATCGTAATACATGTATGCCATATCCAAATAATAATATCTACCCTGCTTAAGTGGGCTGATCAGCTCAGTCGCCATACCTTCAGATAAGGAGAATCCACTGACCGACAAGAAAGCCTCCAATGAGATGTGTGCCCATCCTGTAAAGGAATTCATATTCTTCAGAGCATCAACAGACTGTGCTGCGTCAGTATCAAATGGACAATTAGAGTTTATGAGATATGCATCGGCACCTGTAGTGTACCACTGATTCTCTATACTGATACTATTGATGACGTTGTCAGGGCAACTGATCATCTCAAAGCTGCCATCTAAGATTAGATCTTGTGCTATAGTGATACTGCACAGAAAGCAGTTTAAAGTTAAAACAAGATATAGCTTAAACCGAGAGGTCATTATTAAACCAAGATACTCAGTATCTTGGTTTCTCAGACTTAAATTAGTCAATTGGCATTGTTCACTTTATGAATGCCTAATTAACGTCAAGTTCTCCGATGCAATCAAAGGAGGAGTCTGTGATTTCTATTTTGTCTAAGCCAGTTCTCCCAGTAATGCTGAGTTTTGAGTTTGCCGAAATAAGTACGTCTGAGTTATTTTCAAACCGAACTACAGGGTGTCCGGATATGAAGGAATTAGCTATAAATTCACCTCCATTATATTGGAATAACCTTGCATTAATTAATTGGAAAGAGGGTGAACTTAATCTTGTATTAGATATGTCTACTATTCCATAATTGTCAAATTGAGAATTTTGTGCAATCTCTGCAGCCAGGCAATTTAGGTTACCTCGGTTAGCAATAGTTGACCCAAATGTAACCTGCAAATTACGGTTGGCTGATAATTGAGAGTCGGCTTGGCTAATATCCAACAAAGAGCCAAAGGAAAGTAA
>CALIHL010000213.1 GCA_938022935.1 uncultured Saprospiraceae bacterium | reverse complement strand
GCTCCACTTGAGTTCGTCAGATTGAGTGTCACACCATCTTTTGCTGGTACATCAAACAACTCCCCTCTACTTTCTAAAATCAATCTTTTCCCACCAGGCGCAGCAGTCATGTTACTGATGCTTCTGCTGACATTTTTCGCTTTAGGCATCTCAACAGAGAGATCGCTTATAATTGAAATATTTACAGGAGTATAATTATTATCAGTTAAATCCATCGTATACATCGTCCCCCCCATCTCAAATATCAAGGCATCAGGCCCTGCCGAGAGATTAGAAATATCAAAGTCAGTAAACTTAGTCAATTGCTCAATAGCCTTAGTTGTTGGATCATAAGACCAGATATTCAATCTCATATTTTCATCACGATCTGATAAAAAATAAAGCCTATCACCTGCCCAAGATGGTTGTCCATCTATCGCAATATTGTCTGTTACATTTTCTATTTTCTTAGTTATAGTGTCAAATATGTAAATATCAGATGTTAGTCCTCCTCTGTATCTTTTGAAAGGATAGTTTTCAGTGATCTTAGTGATGTAAGCCAGCTTACTACCGTCAGGAGAGTATGATGCCAACTCTCCATAAGGTATCGGCAATCTTTCCGCATGACCACCTTCATCGTCAACTAAAAAGAACTGGCGTGAAGAACGCGGCCCCATCTCTCGCCTAGAGGCAAATAGAATTGACTGACCATCAGGGTGCCACTCTACAGTTCTATCTCCCCATGATTGATTAGTAATCACAGTCGGTAGGCCACCAGTGACCGAGATCTTAAAGACATCTAAGTTGCCATTATAACTCGCAGTATATGCTATCTCTGTACCATCAGGTGAGAACCTAGGGTAAGATTCCTCTCCTGGCGAATGCGTCAGTTGGATAGCAGTTCCCCCTGCCCGATCCACTAACCAAAGATCTCCGCCATAAACAAACACAATCTGAGTAGCGGATATATCCGCTTGCCTCATCAGCTTAGCACTGACCTGTGATTGAGCTTGAAAAGTAAAACACAGGCATACTAAAAACAGAAGTAACGATTTCATATTTCTTGGTTTAAGGTTAACAAGATAAGTGTTAGTTTATAATCTCAATATTTGACTCTATATCTTAGACCAAAGGAAGCGTTTGTTCGATTAAAGGTTCTTATTTCTTAAAGAGCTTTGCTCTTGACAAGCAGGATGGAAGTCACTATATGATGAATGAAAAAACAATACATTTGTCATAACAACAAAGTAGATATGAACAAGATTGTCGCAGATGCTCATGAAGCCTTACAAGGGCTTCAGGATAATATGACATTGATGCTTGGAGGATTTGGCTTATGTGGTATCCCAGAGAATAGCATCTCTGCTTTGGTAGAGATGGGCGTCAACGGATTGACTTGCATATCTAACAATGCTGGTGTCGATGATTTTGGCTTGGGTCTTTTGTTGCAGAAGAAGCAAATCAAGAAGATGATCTCTTCTTATGTTGGAGAGAATGATGAGTTTGAAAGACAGATGCTTAGTGGAGAACTTGAAGTGGACCTGATACCACAAGGTTCTCTTGCAGAAAGATGTCGTGCTGGTGGAGCTGGTATCCCAGCATTCTTTACGCCTGCAGGATATGGCACTGAGGTCGCGGAAGGAAAGGAGGTTAGAATATTTGGCGGTAAGCCCCACATACTTGAGGCTGCCTTAACGGCTGACTTTGCTATCATCAAAGCATGGAAAGGAGATCGATATGGCAATCTCATCTATAAAGGTACTGCTCGCAACTTCAATCCTGTGATGGCCATGGCAGGCAAAATCACGGTTGTAGAAGTCGAAGAATTAGTGGAGCCTGGAGAGCTGGATCCCAACTTTATACATACGCCTGGTGTGTTTGTACAAAGGATCTTCCAAGGAAAAAACTACGAAAAGAGAATCGAACAAAGGACCACAAGACCAAAAGCTTAAGACATGTTAGATAGAGAAGGAATAGCAAAGCGTATCGCTCAAGAATTGCAGGATGGATGGTATGTCAACCTAGGTATCGGTATCCCTACGCTTGTCGCAAATTATATCCCAGAAGGTATCAATGTAGAGTTTCAGTCTGAAAATGGATTATTGGGTATGGGGCCTTTTCCTGTAGAGGGAGCTGAAGATGCAGATCTGATCAACGCAGGTAAACAAACCGTTACGATGTTGCCAGGAGGAAGCATTTTTGATTCTGCAACGAGCTTTGCTATGATCAGAGGGCAACATGTACAGCTTACTGTCTTGGGCGCAATGGAAGTAGCAGAGAATGGTGACATTGCTAATTGGAAAATCCCGGGTCGCATGGTTAAAGGCATGGGTGGAGCGATGGACCTTGTCGCTTCTGCAGAAAACATCATCGTTGCAATGAAGCACACTAATCGCAAAGGAGCTTCTAAGTTGCTTAAAGCTTGTACACTCCCATTAACTGGAGTAGGTTGTGTAAAGAAAGTAGTCACCAACATGGCGGTACTCGAAGTAAAAGAAGATGGCTTTCATCTTATAGAAAGAGCGCCGGGTGTTAGCGTAGAAGATATAAAGAATGCTACTGAAGGAAGATTGGTAGTTCCTGATGTCGTGCCAGAGATGACTATCTAAGTTTGATTTGTTCAAGACGTTTTGTTGGTTTAATATGTTGGCTTCTTGAGCTTGAATTTGATACTTGAAATTGGACTTAATTTGATAGATAAGTGGCTTTTCAGTCATTTAAATTGTGCTTAGGTGTGTTCTTTTTGAGCCTACTGTCATAGAACACCAGATGTAGATCGAGGTTTTGATTTTGGTTGTAATTTTGATTGATTTTCAAGGTCTTTTAGGTCTTCAATTATTTGTGCGTATGCCGTTCCTGTTAAAGACGTTTGGTTAGTTTAATAGATTTTAGATGTTTAATCTTGTTTCTTGAACTTGAACTTTTTTTGAGTTCCAACTCAAATTACAATGGGCTGGAGCCCACTGTCAACCTTCAAAAAAATGCTAACTTGTCAGACTAATCACTTTAGTTATGGCAGCGTACGATTTTAGATT
>CALIHL010000212.1 GCA_938022935.1 uncultured Saprospiraceae bacterium | reverse complement strand
ACATCAGTTGCATCAGAGTGCTTAATGATATTGTTAAATGCTTCTTGGATGATCCGATATACGAACACTTCCTTTGATTCCTCCATCCTTGTTTTCATACCCATCGTCTCTACCCTTACGGTAAATGAATGTGCCGCACTCATCTCCTCTCCAAGATGCTCAACAGCCGTCTTTAATCCTTCTAATCTCAAAGCCCCTGGCATGAGATTGTGCGATATCCTTCTCACTTCATCACATGCTTCATCCACCAGTTCATTGGCCTTGTTGTAGACATTGATTTTTTCTATCTTCTGGATCTCACTTTGGATATTGCTAAAGTGAGCTTTGACCGTTGACAACAAACCACCAAGTCCATCATGGAGATCTTTCGCTATTCTCGATCGTTCTGCTTCTTGCCCTTCTATCATAGCATTCATACTAAGTATCTTTTTTTCTTTTTCTAATTGTTCTATCTTTTGAGATTGGATGAGATTTTGTTGCTCTCTTAGTAATTTGCTTTGTTTTAATTTGTTCCGCATAAAAAAGAAAACCATGAAGGCCACAACTCCGATTAGGGCGGCTATCGTTCTAAAGAAATTTCTACTTCTTGATTCTTTTTCAATCTTGTTCTTTTGTTCAATTATCTCAGCGTCTTTAAGACTCGTTTCATATTTGGTTGTGATCTCAGCTACATCTTTGTTGTACATCTCGCCATCTAAACTATCTTTTAGGATTTGATGTTTACGGTGCGCCGATAATGCTAACTCGAGTTCTCCAGTTTGCTCTGCTATCTTACTAAGTAGTTTATATGCTTTTGAGCTAGATTCGAGCTCATCATTATTATTGTAATAATCAACCACATCATCCATATAGGATCTAGCTCTTTTATAATTTCCAATCTCAAAGTTGGCTTTTGCTAGCCGGCTTTCTGAATCAATAGTCCGTCTTTTATGACCAATAGATACATAGTTTTCATATGCCTGCTCAAAATATCTCAAAGCATCAACTGGACGATTTTGATTAATTAAAGCATCTCCTGTAGCCATAGCTGTAAGGCCAATGTGATTTTTATCACCTAACTGCTTATAGTTACCAAGTGCTTTTTTGAAATAATGAATAGCAGAGTCAGGGTTTTCTTTCTTATAGGTCCCTCCAATATTCTGATGTGCATCACCTATGGCACGAAGATTATTCATGACCATAGCAGATTCCAAACTTTTTCGGTGATGAAATCTTGATTTTTTCTGTTCGCCTAATTTGTTATACACATTGCCAAGACCCGAGTGACCCATAGCATTCCCTTTGACATAATTTGCTTCTTCGGACTTCTCTATAGTCTCTAAATAATAGTTGAGCGCTTCTTCAAATTTACTTGATTTTAATGCTGTAGCCCCCAGATTATTCAAAGAGCCTATTAAATCCTTAGGTTCAACATCTTCTAGTTTTAATTTCGCTTGATATGACTTTTCAAAATAATATAAAGCACTATCATTTTGATATTGAATAGACTTAATCACTCCCATGGCATTGTAACTACCAATAACGAAAAATTCCTTTTCAAGAGCCCTCGCAAGTACTATCTGATTGCGGACCTCTGCTTCGCCTTCTTTATACAGACCCTTTGCTATCATCTTTCTCATCTTAAGATCCCCTGCTAAAAACATAGCGTTGGTATCAGCTTCAGCAACAGCTATCGAGTCCAATTGCAAAAGATGATAATTAGCTTTGGCTGTATCGTTAGTTGAGTAATATCGCGATAGCCTATTATGAGCTTGCACAAGATCTACTGGATCTGATTTTAACTGTTGAGTGACAGCAATTAAGCTATCAACATTAATTTTTTGCCCATATATATCCTCACCAACGGCTAGCGTGAAAAGGAGCAGTATAAAAGTAATCAACCTGTTCATGTGCAGTAAATTGAAAATAATTATTTCAGTAACCCTAACTGAACCCCTTTCATAACAAGGTGTGCGGAGTTGCGGGCACCTAATTTAACCATAAGATTCTTACGATGCGATATAACAGTGTGTTCACTTAAATATAAAGATCGAGCTATCTCAAAAGAAGTATGGCCATTGGCCATATACCCCAAGACTTCAATCTCCCGCTTGCTCACTAAGCTTCTAAATAATATGGCTTCTTTTGAATATGAAAAAGGCGCAGGTACACTCTTGGTTTCTGTCATGATCATGATTACATCATTTGCTTCAAGCGTAAAGATGAATCGCGTTATGAACTATAACCTATATGAATTCATAGATAATGAAATCTAAAAAGGTCGATAAGACTACTCTTCCTTATTCAAGTTGATTCTGATCGCCTCACTCATGCCTAGATCTGAGTTCAGCACTATGGTTTTAGAGTTTTTACCATCATCAATATTGACAGCTGTAGTATTAGGAGGGATGTCACCGATATTGTCTGCACGAAGAATGATGTAGTTTTCAGGATTAGTTAAAAAATACTTGAACTTGATGGGTTCTTTCTTTGCCTCCATATACTTTACGATCCACTCATCGTTGAGCTTTATAGAGATCACATCATTGTCGACTTGACCATCATCCCAGAGGCTGATGGTTATAGCTGTATTAGTCACATCCACCGTATCCTTAAGAACGACATCTCGATTGCTCATATGCAGTGGCACGGCTTCAGCCAAGCGGTATGTGATCTTAAAGAGTATATTGTTCACATCATAACCTATATAGGATAAGGTGTTATTCTCAAGGCGCCACTCTCCATCTCGATTACTCTCATAAGACTCAACTTTTATATTCTTGGGGAAGACCCAGACATAGTTGAAGGTGCGAAAACCTTTTGGCTTAGCTGAGTTGCCGTAGTTGCCATCGTTATCAGGCTCCACTCCATTCTGATATATATATAAACCGTCTTTGATGATCAGCTCTTCTCTTAAGGTATCTTCTTTGATCAACGAAAAGCTTCCTTGGTTGAACAAGATATGGTTATAATCTTCTTCGATGATCGGGACTATCTTAAAGTCACTTGGCGAGATAAATGAGTACTCATCTTCTGGCATACGATCCTTCTTTATAAAGTGCCAGCTCTGCATGCCCAATGACTCCACCTTCGTGTAGTCCTTATAAGTGATGCCGTCTTCATTAAGATATCGTATGAAGTCGGTGTTAAAGGATTGTGCTGATAATGAAGATCCCAAGATAAGAGCAACCCACATGAGGGTAGCGACTTGCATTACAACTTTATTCATAATATTCAATAAAAGTGTAATATATATCAGTTCAGGTATATGAAGACTTATAGACCTGTTAAAAACAGTCTCTATTTAATTTCATATAACTCTATCAATCCAAGCAGTCCGTTTCAATATTACAAAGGGCAGTCCCCTATCTCTATTGTCAGCGTACTTCCTTTAAAGATTTGAAATGTTGGTGAAGGACCGTTTAAGGCACCAGTCATGCCATAAGAAAGTGATGTACCACTTCCAGATCGATAGAAGACTGTAGAGTTGCCAGCTATGGTCTGTGCTGATAGGATCTCATGGTTTGCATAGACCACTTTATAATCCCCGACCACATAATCACTTCGTGCCTCATTATCAGGGCAATTGGTATCATCCTCTTGACTTAAGAGATAAGTTGGGACAATGGTAAAGCTTGAGCAAAACATAGCGAGACCTAAAATCAGTACACACTTGGTTAATAGAATATTTATGGACTTCATAATAATTTGGTTGATTTGATGTAGTTAAGATATAATTCTTTCAGCAGTATTTCAGTAATTCATTTTGAATCTGGAGGTTTTCTGAAAATCTACTGATTTACCTATAGTAGATTTTAGTGACTGATTAGCGACACTATCAGCTTCAGATCTATAACCTCTGCTAGGTAATTGACATACTCTTAAGACTCAGCTGACCTTGGCATATAATCTGAATAAGGGTAAGTGTGGAAACATTGATTAAGGGTATGCTCTCTATAACTGCAGAGTGTATCATCGGATATTGGAAAGAAAATCAAAAGACATGAAAGTGCTATTGACATTCTTATGCGTACTTCCGATGATGGCCTATGCTCAATGTGACCTTGATAATCATAATACCAGTAAGTCTTCAGGATGGATATCCTGCGAGACTGCCCAAAATCCAAACTCCTCCCGAGGCAATGGACATTGGATCATGTATGACTTCACTTGGGAGTATATGCTTGAACAGATGCACGTCTGGAATCATAACCATCCCGAAAGTCTAAATGATGGTATAAGGGATATAGTCATCGATATATCTCTTGACGGAGTGAACTGGACGCAAACTGCCACCATGATGGTGCCGCAAGCATCTGGGACTTCATCATATGCTGGTGTTGATGGGCCTATGCTCAACACAAGGGCACGCTACGTCCTGATCACCGCTCTTAACAACCATGGAGGTAACTGTATGGCTATGAGCGAACTAAGGATAGGGGTAGCTGATGAGATAGACTGTCTTAACTATGATGACTTAGCTGGAGACCTAGGCCACAAGAAGTATTATGCCGATGATTATATCAATACCAATGGCATAGTCAAGTCCAACAACATAGTGCACTTCCAAGCTCATGAGGAAGTAAACATGACTGAAGGATTTGTGGCAGAAGACGACACTGAATTATTAATAACTATAAAACCGTGTAACAACTAGATACTCAGAAAGACCAAAACTTGATCTCTACTTTCTAATAACCCCAACTCTCTGTTAGAACCGAGATAAACCTAAGAATTGAAAACATGTGTAGAAAGATCAACGTCTTAGCACTGGCTGTGCTATGGACACTATGTATCGTTGTGCCAGCGATTGGACAAGAAGAACTGCCATCTAAACCTAACTTTACACTTGAGAAAGTTAGCCCGCTGGATCTTGTATTCACTGGATACGAGCTCAATGATATAAAGTCCAACAACTTCAAAACCAAAGGAGTTAATCCATCAATCTCACTTCGTCTAGATGACAAGCAAGAGGTGGATATAACATTCAATGAAGTAGATATCCTTGCAGATAACTATAAAGTTACCTTGGCGGACCCATCTGGTAGATCTATCCATAGAGATGAACTTGCACTACCTTATGAAGGCAAAGTAAAAGGGTACCCAGAAAGTAGCGTCAGGATCACGCTTGCAAATCAATATGCATACGGGTACTTCATCTTTGATGATGAGAAGTACTATGTAGAGCCTGCTACCAAATACGACAAAAGCTTATCTCCATCTACAATGGTGGTCTATAGTGCTGACCAAGTAAGAAAAAATAGCCCAACCTCATGTGCAGCCAAAATAGAAGAAGAAGAAGTAAAGGAAAAGGGATCTAACCTCAAGATGGCAGGAAGTTGCCAGATAGCAGAACTGGCTATCGCCGTCGATTACAGCTATAGGCAACTGCATGGTGGCAATGTCGAAGCTATCAATCAAACGATAGCTGTCATGAATATGGTAGCTGGTGTATACGAGGGTTCATTTACAGATGATATCCGGTTTGAGATAGTGGAACACTTTGTATCAGACTGCCCTACTTGTGATCCTTGGTCAACTACTACAAGTGCTCAAGGCATGCTTGATGAGTTTACGGCATGGGGACCTACTGGGTTCTCAGCTACCCACGATATTGGACAGTTTTGGACAGACCGAGATCTCTGTGGGGACAATAATTGCAGCGTAGCAGGCCTTGCTTGGATCAATGCATTGTGTGGTACATATAGATACCATATCCTAGAAGACTTCACATCTACAGCATGGCAACTAAGAGTGCTTGTCTCCCACGAGATGGGGCACAACTTTGGCGCTAACCACGATGCTTCAGGGAGTTCAACAATCATGGCACCTTCTGTTAGCAACAATACGACAACATGGTCTTCCACTTCCGTAAATGCTATAAACGGTGGCATATCAGGATTCACTTGCTTTGAAGAATGTGTTGTGGGATCATGTACGGAGATCATAAGCACAGCAACATCTGGATGTACTATAGGAAATCCAAGTACATATACGCTTACTATGGAGATCAGACATGGAGGCGGAGGTACTTCTTCAAGCTTTGATGTGATAGTCGATGGCCAATCTTACACACAAAGTTGGTTGACAAGTCCACAAACTGTTGTTATAACAGGTCTTACTGCAGACGGCGAAGAAAACAATGCTATATCGATAGCAGCTGATGATGGTAGTGATACAGGCTGTACAGGCAGCGCTACATACGATGCACCAGCTGCAGATTGTGCTATATCTATCAAAGCGGATTTTAATGATTGTGCATTACCTCAAGGTTGGAACAAGGCTACAACCAACATATACTCTTGGAATGGCGGTGATCCTTTGGTCCAATATGATTGGAAGTTTGACGATGCAACTAGACAATTTGCCAATTACGATGACCAAGGCAACTCAGGATCTCTAAAGACTATAGATGGTTCATGTATGGCATATATGGATGATGACATCATCAATCACACTTTATATACAGGAGAGGTGACGCTTACTTCCGCTACATATGATGTAACAGGAGTAGATACACTCAAGTTGATATTTGACTATAACTTTCATCCATTTGAAGATGGAGGTAAAGGAGCTAATAGCAGTTCATTTTCTGTTGATATATATGATGGATCTATATGGAAACAAGTCTTAACAGATGATAATAGCACTTGCCCATGGAGCAATGTGTGGCAATCAAGTTGTAACGAATATGTCAACATCGACATCTCACAATATATCGGATCTGACTTAAGTGTTAGATTTAGATACACTGATGGTGATGACGGCAAATGGACGGGTATGATCGCTTTAGATAATATAGAGATAAGTGGTACTGTCGAAGCACCAGCAGACAATATCAACTGTCCAGAAGTCATAGTTGTCAACAATGAAGGTGAAGTTGGCGACATGTATGAAGCCAGAGACCTCATCATGACTAGTGGTCCTGTTAATGTTAGCCTTGAGACTATGTTTGCAGCAGATGAGACTTCAATTGAGGCAGGGTTTACCGTTGAGGTAGGTACTGTCTTTACTGTGATGAATGACGGGTGTAACTAGATACAAAGTTCAAGAGCAAGTTCAAGTATCAAGTTCAAGTATCAAGTATCAAGTATCAAGTTCAAGTATCAAGTTCAATGTGCAGCAGATAGCATCTTAAGTTCAAGTATCAAGTTCAAGTATCAAGTATCAAGTATCAAGTATCAAGTTCAAGTTCAATGTGCAGCAGATAGCATCTTAAGTTCAAGAGCAGGAGCAAGAGCAAGTATCAAGTATCAAGTATCAAGTATCAAGTATCAAGTATCAAGTTCAATGTGCAGCAGATTAGCAGATAGCAATTTAAGCACATAAGTTAACGTGAGTCACTATATCAATCAGGCCACTTAACTTCAAGTACTAAGATGAATACCTGAAAGCTGTGGTCCAAAAAACTGTCGAATGTGGTCTGACCGAATGTGGTCCAAAAACATGTATTCAATCACCCGTTCGTCTGTTGGTCTATCGTCCGATTACAGCCCATGAAGCACTCATCATCCACTCCCAAATGTTATAATTTTATAAAGAAGCACATAAATCACGGTTAGGAGGAAATCAATCTTGATAAATCTGCGTTGCGTTTATATGTAAGATATTTACGTAAGTATGATGAAAAACTACCTAATAGCAGCTTTTATATTGGTGGTCACTATAAGTGCAACTACCCTACCGTCAAAATATGTATCTCGGACAGGTCACATCCATGTCGAGTCACATAGCACATATCTTGATGTCGTCGCTGACAACTATCAAGTCTACTGTGAGATCAATCCCAATACTGGTCTTGTGAAGATCAAGGGATTAACAAAATCGTTTGAGTTTAAGCTCGGAGCGATCGACAGAGCCTTCAATAGTGATAGATTTAATTTGTCTGAGTTTGCCAAGTTTAACTTTGATGGTCAGGTAACTAATATGACTTCTATCAAATTTGACAAACCGGGTAGCTACCCTATACAAGTAGATGGTAACCTAATGATTGGTTCATACATCAGAAAGACAAGCGCCCGAGGTACTCTTGTGGTGAAGAATGATGGAAGCTTGCGTACTGATACTTCGTTTAAGATCCGCATAGAAGAGGAAAGTGTGCAAACGATCAATCAACTGATGAAGCAGAAACTACCTTCTATGATCGCACTCGATGCGGATAAGCTTGGTGTCTCCCGAGATATACAACTCGAGCTCAATGCAAGCTTCAGACCTCGTCGTTAGTCCGCTTCTACCTATCTTAGCCTCATCATCCACCC
>CALIHL010000211.1 GCA_938022935.1 uncultured Saprospiraceae bacterium | reverse complement strand
CCTTGTTGGTGATAGATGCCTTTCTTAACCAAATCTGCCACTTCGCCTGCCTCTCCGGTAAGGCCGAGTGCAAACCAAGATATCATCACTTCTTTATCTTTGATTTGAAAATCAGGATGTTGTAACAAGGTTGTCCTGGCTAACTTCTGATAATCTTCCGTATCCATTTTCTAACTTCTTTATATCTATCAACCTATAACACTACAAGGTATGTCCATCATCATTGCAAAGTCTTGCAACATAGAAACTGTAACATTCTGACTAAAGCAAGTATGATGACTACCGCCCTCTTCTATCCATAATCTTGCTGCTGTATTTAAATCAGGATGTGGCATCCAAAGCCCTCTTGCCACTGGCAGATTGGGCATTGGCTTTTCTGGCAGTTCTACAGTTACGGGATTGACTAATAATTTAAATGAATCACCTGTACTTACTATCGAAGCATTGATTGCATCACCGGGAGCGATGTCAAACACAATCCTAACTGGATTTTCCTTTCCTCCAATTCCAAGTGGATGACACTCAATCGTTCTAAACCCGTGGCTCACTGTAGGACAAATCTCAAGCATGTGCGCACCTAAGACTTTAGAACCCATCTCATCAAAGTGATACGTATAATCTTCCATAAATGAACTACCGCCCGATTGCCCCATGGACATGACTTTCATGCTCCTTACAAGCGCTGCTGTTTTCCAATCTCCTTCAGCGCCAAAACCATAGCCTGTTGCCATCAAGTGCTGTACGGCTATGCCTGGCAGTTGTCTAAGGCCTGTTAGATCTTCAAAGGTCGTAGTGAAAGCAGAGAAGCCCCCATCTATTAGAAAAGCCCTCATCCCCAGCTCTATACGAGCCGCTTCTATAAGTGAAAAGTTGTTTTCACTTTTCAAGCTTTCTTCTATTCTATAAACCTCATCATAGACTCTTATGAGATCAGTTATCTCAGCAGAGGTAACTTGGTCGATATACGCTACCAGATCGCCCATGCCATATCCATCCACTCTATATCCAAACTGTAGTTGAGCGCTGACTTTATCACCTTCTGTCACTGATACTTCGCGCATGTTGTCACCAAAGCGAGCGATCCGCATCTCTTGACTATCAGCATAAGCGAGTGCAACTCTGGACCATTGATCTATCGACTTTAAGATCGCCTTATCTTTCCAATACCCAACAACAACTTTACGCTGTACCTTAGCTCGTGCACATGCATGTCCGAACTCGCGGCCTCCGTGAGCAGATTGATTGAGATTCATGAAGTCCATATCTATCTTACTCCACGGTATCTTTTCATTAAACTGAGTGTGGAGATGAAGCAATGGTTTTTGTAAAAGCTTTAATCCGTTGAGCCACATTTTACCAGGAGAGAAAGTATGCATCCAGACGATCAATCCTATACAATCATCTTCATAATTAATCTTTTTGATTAGAGCGGTTATCTCTTCGGTTGTGGTAACGACAGATTTATAAACGATTGATATAGAATTAGAATCATTGAGCGCTTCTGCGATTTGCTTAGCATTGTGATCTACTTTATCTAATGTTTCTTTACCATATAGTTTTTGGCTTCCTATGGCCAACCAGACTTCTTTATTTTTAAAATCAGAAATCATCTCACATTCTAATTTTGGCCGTAGTAAGAACCAGCTCCGTGCTTGCGCTCGTAGTGTTTATTGATGAGTGCATCTTTTAGTCTTGGTGCTTCTGGATTGATACCCAATGAGATATAAGCCATCTTGGCTACCTCTTCTAACACTGCACTATTATAAACTGCCTTATCAACAGTAGCTCCCCATGTAAATGGTGCATGGTTAGCAACCAACATCATCTCCACTTCTGAAGGAGACCACCCTCTTTTAGAAAGTTCGTTTATAATCTGCCAACCTGTCTCATGTTCGTAATCACCTTTGATCATCTCATCAGACATAGGAGGCGCGCAAGGCACGTCAGTTGTAAGGTGGTCTGCATGAGTTGTCCCCATAATAGGTATATCTTTTTGAGCTTGCGCCCAAGCCGTCGCATATGTAGAATGAGTATGCACAACCCCTCCGATCGAAGGCCATTGTTTATACAATAACGCATGAGTCTTGGTATCAGATGATGGTCGCATCTCACCTTGGATCAACTGCCCATCATAATCCATGATCACGATGTCTTCAGGCTTTAGCACATCATATGGCACACCGCTCGGCTTTATCGCAAACACGCCTTTTGATCGATCTGCAACACTGGCATTGCCAAAGGTAAAGAGCACGAGACCGAGTTCTGGCAACCTCATATTTGCCTTAAAGGCAGCTAACTTTATGTCTTTATAATCCTCCAAAGTATATCGCGATGTTTAAGTCTACCATCCATATGTGGTAGAGAAACAAGATAGTTATAAATGCCAATTGGTCATTATTATATCTGAGGAAGAGCTTGGGCAAGAGCAAAGCTTATATTTGAACCATGGATGTTAAGCCTTACGGCAAATATGCAAAAGCCATGATCTTTCTGAAGTGGTTCAAGAAGGCGAAGACGATTGATCAGTTGGATTCGCCGATCCTATATGACTTCTACAATCAAGTGGTCAAACCAAAATTAAATGGTGAGGTCTTTGGTGATATCGAGGGGCTTAGAAAGAAATATCTGAGTGACCATCAAGTCATCAATATCACTGACCATGGTGCAGGCTCATCTACATCACGATCAAAACAAAGAAGCATATCGTCTATCGCATCATCAGCTGTCTCAAGTCCATCCAAGTGTCAGTTACTTTATAAAACATGTCAACACTTAAAGGCAGAAAGCATACTGGAACTTGGGACTTCGCTTGGCATCTCTGCATTGTATATGAAGCAAGCTATCCAAGGCGGCTATCTGACAACTGTTGAAGGAGATCCGAAGATCGGAGAGATGGTTAAACCTTCATTGGAGCAAAAAGGGGTTCGCTCGCTCGTAGGGACATTTGATGAAGTGTTAGTCACACTAAGTGAAGAGAAGCAAAGCTATGATCTGGTCTATATCGATGGCGGTCATCGGTCAGACATCCTAGACAAAGTGATTAATCTTCTTCAACCGCTTATAAGTCATCAGACCATATTGATCTTAGATGATATCTATTGGTCAGCAGACATGACTCAAGCTTGGGAGCGACTGAAGTCCTCAGATACTTATAACGTCGCCTTAGATCTGTGGCACTTTGGCATCTTGTTTCATGATAAAAGAGTCAAAGAAAGTATCGAAGTAAAGATGTCTCCTATAAACCGACGATGGACATTTGGATTTTTTAGATAAGGGCGTAACGCTAATTATGGAACTGGACTTAGAACTGGCTCTGGAGCTCTTGCTGGGTCATCAGCCTTTGTACCGTCTCAGTGAGGGTAACAATTGACTTGTTCTGAGATTGGATCGATGATTCTAAGCTTTGCAATTTGTTGATGCTTACTTCCGGTTGATCTTTGAGCAAGACACTATAAGACCACTTAGAGATGCTACTCCACACTTCAAGTATATCCTCATAAGATATAAATGAAGGAAGGTCTCTTTCATCGGTATGGAGATAGATGCCGTCTGAATCATTGTTATTAACTCTTACGATGTGCATACAATCTTGAAGAGTGATAGCGTACACTCTCTTAGATGAGATACTTGACTTCCATGATTCTTTAGGTATGCTTCTCGCAAATAGAACATCACCTTTACTGATGTCTGAGCAGACTGTATCTGTATTGCATTGTATCGCAAGGCCGATGCTTTGTCCTACTAACTCCTCAGGTAGTGCCCAGACATTCCATTGGTGATCATCAAAGTTACCATGCTTTCGAGCACTTGCATACCCGCAAAACTCATGTGCTTGTAGATATGTGATATTCACTTTGGGAGAAGTACTGATACCGTTGATATCAGATCGCTCAAAAGCTCCATGCCCTGTAAGCAGGAAGTGCGAGCTGATATTGTATACTTCAGTTGTCTTTTGGATGTTTTGCAGCGTCGCATCTCTTCTCCCTTTAAGGATGTCGTTCAGACTCTGAGGATATGTATCTATGGAAAGTGCAAACTGGCGCCCTGATCGAACTCGGTTATTGGCCTTAAGCCATTCAAAAACTTCTATAAATCTTTTTGTGATCGGGTCCTGTGTATCCATATTTGCTCTGCCCGTCAAACATATATAAAATTATTCGCATATGAAAAATTTATAATATATAAATGATATGCTTATTGTTAGAAGACTGAAAATCCAGAGAATTTACTTGGTTTCTGCTGGAGGATTTGCAGGAGGTTGCTCTTTTTTCACAATGCCCAGTTCTTCACCAAAGTATTGCGCAAAGCGAGCGATGTCATTGGCCATCTCATTGTTGTTGGTCGCCCGATAGAAAGTATCGGCCATACCCTTGAGCGTGTAGTACGTCATACGGTTCATCTCCCCTACTTCAAACTCGGTATTCCAAAGATCGATCTTGAGTGTCTCAAGGTTCTTCTTATCGAAGATCGAAAGAAAGAAAGCTTTGGCATCTGCTTCTTGCCCATTGGATGGCGGATCATCACTACTCCATACGATAGAGCTAGGTACGTTATTATCGTCGAGTTCGACTTGAAGTTTTATGTCTACTTTTTTCATAGTTGTTTATTCTTTATGAACGATCGACTTTATGGTAGCACCTTGCTGTTTTAGTTTTCTGAGTACTCCGCTACCACCGCCTAAGTGTCCTGCCCCAAAGCTAAAGAATGATGGCTCATCATTATGATGATTAAGGATTCGATTAGCCATTATATCATTTCTTGATTGTATGAGTAAACTTCTGTCGACACCCAAACTGGCCTTACTCATCTGATACAATCGATTGATGTCTTGTGCTTCATATGTCTTCAAGAGCTTCTTAATGAACGAACGAGTCTTTGTTATGGTTTTAGAAATCCTGATGAGATTGAGATACTGTTGCCTCATATCCATCTGTAGCATAATCTCTACTTGCTCTTGAGGCGACTCTATGCCATGTGTTGACTTACCCAACTCTTCAGCTCGCTCCCAGATCATATGGTCTAACGGTGTTTTGGAAGTGCCATCGACCAGATTGGATTGTACAGCAGCCAAAATGAAAAGCGGCCGGAACATTTTCATTTTGTCGATGTCTACATTACAATATTTCACGAAAGTGGATTTCATTTTAGCCCATCTACGAGGGGTGACATAATCATACATGTCACAATCAGGCTCCAATAATGTAAATGACTGAAGGTAAGACAAGGCGTCTGGGCCAATCGATGACTCAGTATATATACGATCATACCTATCGATATACTGCTCGATCAGCGGCCAGTGCTTGACACACTCCTCAGTCCCCAAGTGAATCGTACCACATAAGAATGATGGATCAGGTCGCTCTGCTGTTGAAAAGGACCAAAAAAGACTATTGACTCTCAAGGTCTACTCGTAAGAGTACGGCAGTACTTTAGACTTCTTGACCTTAGATAGCGTCATCAAGGTTCTTAGTTTTTCAACCTCTTCTATCTGAGACAACTTCTTAAACAATAGCTGCTCATAGGCAGATATATCAGGACAGATGATACGTAACAGTGCATCCCCATCTCCAGTGATGATATATGCTTCTGTCACTTCATCTATCATCTTGATCTTAGCGATAAAGTTATCGAGGGCATTCTCCTTCTGCCATGCTAAAGAGACGAGCACAAAAGTGCTGATATTAAGTCCGAGTTTATCTGCATCCACCTTTGCGTGGTATGATTGGATCACACCAGAATGTTCCAACTTTTTAACTCTTTCGAGTGTCGGTGCAGGTGAAAGGCCAATACGCTTAGATAAATCGAGATTTGTTATTTTACTGTTCTCCTGAAGTAACTTGATAATCTTCAGGTCTATGTTGTCGAGCTTCACTTCCAATAGTTGACGTTTTGTAGAATAAAATTTTTGCAAATATAGATTTTATTCTCAAATATTTTATGGATCGCGATATCGAGTCTCTTTAATTTTCCACTCAAAATATTATTTGGGCAGCGATGATATCCCTAAACGGTCAAATCAGTATAACAATAGCCCCTATCGTAGTCGCTATCAGTAGAAAATATCGATAATATCGCTCATTGATCAAGGCGACAATTTTCTGTCCCACCCAGAATCCAGCCAATATCGCAGGGATCATCAAGAGGTCGATCTTAAAAGTCTCCATACTGATCGTCTCCCAACTAAATATGTGTATCGGCAGCTTGATCAAATTGATGATAAAAAACAGCCAAGCGGAAGTGCCAATGATCTCATTCTTGGGGAGTCTTGTGGCTAGGAAAAACATATTTGCGAAAGCGCCAGCAAGGTTACCAATCATCGTTGCGAAACCAGCAGCAACACCAGAAGAACCAGCAAAGAGCCAGTTGTTAGGTACATTGTCTTTGCCCTTATAGTCCCACCACAACATAATGATCACGCTCACTAAGACAACACCACCGAGCCACTTCTTAAACGCTTCATCTGGAAGCTGGTCCCCCAAGTAACCAGCTATAAATACACCCATTATCATAGCAGGCAGAAACTTAGCGAGGTAGTGCCACTTGACATGTCGCTTATAATAGATAACCGCCAGAATATCGCCGATGATCAAGATCGGCAGCAATATCCCTGTCTGCGCCTTGGCTTCAAAAACCAATACCAATAGTGCAACCACTATAATGCCCAAACCCTTCAAACCAGCCTTAGTAGCCCCCACTAAAAACGAAGCTGCAATAACTATAAACCACTGGGCTGTTGTTAAGTCCATCACAGACTCACATAGTAGACATCATCTTGTGTCCGTGTGATAGAGGTGATCCTAAATGACCCTGAGCTGCCATTACAATCTTCGATCAAGTCAAATACGGTACAACTCTTAGGCAGTCCGGTGAAGATCAAGGTGAAGGTATTGTTACCCTTTGTAGTCCAAGTCCACACTGGATACATCGAGATCTTCTCTGCGTGCGCAAGCGTCGAGACATGATCACTGTGCTGATCAAAGAGATAAGTGGTTGGCCATATACGAATGCCATCGTTGCCCACTGGGGAGTTATAGATGCAATGCACGATCACTTGACTCTCAGGATACGTGAGCTCACTTAGCTCTTCCAGTAAGGAAGGATCAATATTGATCTTAGGTCTTGTGATTATATGGGCCATGTCAGGATTGAAGCCACAAGATATTTATAGTCTCTTAAAGAGGAAGAATATCTCATTTGAATTACGGTAGATCTATGGCCATATAGTGCCCAAGATCACTCTAAAGGTTGCTTTTTAGGGCTAAAAAGCTTACTTTTGTGGCTCTTTAGAGGAGAGATGTAAGTCTCAGAATCTAATTGGGTAATAGTTTTTATCATAAAGATCAATATGAGAAGGAAAAAATTTGAAATGGGTGTTGGTAAGTATTACTTCAATGTGCTTTCAGGGCCGCAGACTGTGACCATCCACAGAATCGAAAAGGCTGCCGCTGTTAACATGTTTCACACTTACAAAAAGTTAGGTAAGAATTGTGAGTGGTTAGGTAAGTGGAACGGCAAGAAGTTTGACGATAATGAATCACCAGCTCAATAGACAAAAAACACTTTTTAGTAAAAGCGCAACGACTTGAGTCGTTGCGCTTTTTTTATGCATGAGATATTAGGTGTTCAAGAACATATGATCAAAAAGTGTCATAAGAAAGTTATATTTTCATCCTTCATTTATAGCCTTGAGTCTACCACAGAAAACAGATGTCAACTCTCTGAGTAAGCAGCCGCTGACGCTGAGTCACGAGCTGAAGTATGCGCTGGATACACTAGAGCATTCGGGTAAAAGCGTCTTCATATCAGGGCGAGCAGGAACAGGTAAATCTACTCTACTCCAGCTCTTTAGATCTACAAGCAGAAAGAGAATAGCAGTAGTTGCTCCGACTGGCGTCGCAGCGCTTAATGTCTCGGGGCAAACGATACATTCGTTCTTCAAGTTTGCGCCACGGCTCCTGGCTCCTCATGATATACAGAAAGTCAAAAACAGGAGGCTATATAAGAACCTCGAAGTACTGATCATAGATGAAATATCTATGGTACGTGCTGACATGTTTGAAAACATAGATCTCTTCTTGAGGATCAATCGTGAAGTGAATGCACCGTTTGGTGGCGTGAGGGTCATCGTGTTTGGAGATTTGTTCCAATTGCCTCCGGTTGTAGCGAGTGACTTCGAACGCAAGTACCTAGCCGAGCGCTACAAGACGCCCTACTTCTTTTCTTCAAGAGCTTACAAGTCCATCATGTACGAGATGGAAATCATAGAGCTGAATACAGTCTATAGACAAAGTGAAAGGCACTTTATCAACATATTGGATCAAATCAGATCTAAAGCCATCGACTGGGAAGACTTAGAAGATCTAAACCATCGCGTTCTTGAAGAAGGCGAAGAAGTACAACATGGTAGCATCACGCTTACAACGAGAAATGACACAGCTAACCAAATCAATAAAGACAGACTGAATGAATTGGAATCCGAAGGGATCAGTTTTTACGCTTTGGTGAAAGGCATGTTTGACCAAAAGGTCTACCCTACAGAATCTAACTTAGTCTTAAAAAAAGGCGCCCAAGTGATGACCCTCAAGAATGACCCTCAACGGAAATATGTAAATGGGTCGATAGGACATATCGTTGAAATCGGAATAGACCATCTTGTCTTAGAGATTGTAGATGAAGCCGAAGATGTACATCGCATAGAATTAGAAAAGTCTACTTGGGAAATGATCAAGTACAAATGGGACGATGCTAAAAAGTCCGTCGAAGCTGATGTCATTGGGTCATTTGAGCAGTATCCATTGAAGTTGGCTTGGGCTATGACGATACACAAAAGTCAAGGAAAGACATTTGAAAAAGTGTTTATCGATATGACTGGTGGTGCATTTGAGTTTGGACAAACATACGTAGCGCTCAGTAGATGTAAGACATTGCATGGTGTACAACTTAAGCAACCGCTCACACCAAGAGATATCATGGTTGACGAGCGGATTATTGACTTTTATAATTTCTGGAGAAGGTGAAGGATCTTTTCATTACAATCATAGACACCTTCTACTTTATCTTTAAATCCTTCATGCCTTTAAAGACTTACAGATATGCCGTATGCGGCGGAGGCAATCTTGTACTTGACGTAGTTCTTTATTACGTCTTCTTTCATTTTGTTTTTCAAAAGCAAGACTTAGACTTAAAGATTGTAACGCTTAGCTCACATGTTGCATCACTATTCTTTGTATACCCAATCACGTTTTTATCAGGCTTTGGATTAAACAAATATATCGCGTTTCCAGACTCCACACTGAAAACCCCTATTCAGTTCTCCAGGTACTTTATGGTATCTGTTAGTGGCATCTTAGTCAGCTACGTGGCTATAAAGTTTTTTGTCGATTTACTTCACTTTTACCCAACGCCATCGAGGATACTTACAATTGTCCTCTCGGTCGGCTACAGTTACTTCCTACAGAATAAGTACACTTTTAAGTAGATTCTCTCTCTCTTGGAAATAATTATCTATTTATGATATCGTAGATCATCTTAATAGGACGTATCTTACTACCATGAGAAAGGTGTGGGTGTATTGGTTTGTATTATGCTTGTTCGCAATACTTAAGGTTGAGGCGCAATCATCTCTTGATAAGCCTTCATCTGAATTAGAATACAAGCACCCGATTCCTTTTCATCCCAAGAGATACATATGTCAATTTATAGAAGAGCCCATAATAATAGATGGAAAATTAGAATCAAAGGAATGGGCGTCCGCATCATGGACAGAAGATTTTGTTGATATCGAAGGCTCACTAAAATCAATTCCTTCGCTTCAGACCAAAGCCAAAATGGCCTGGGACAGCCAGTACTTCTATGTTGGAGCCATCCTGTACGATCCACACATATGGGCGACTTTGACAGAAAGAGATGCTATCATGTACCATGACGATGATTTTGAGATCTTCATAGATCCAGATGGTGATGGACACAACTATTTAGAATTTGAGATGAACGCTTTCAATGCTATCTGGGATCTGCTTATGCTCTATCCATACTATATAGATGATGGAAGAAACTATCTGATGAATTATGACATCAGAGGTATCAAGTCCGCCGTCCACATTGAGGGATCTATTAACCAGCCCGATGACCAAGACAAGTATTGGAGCGTAGAAGTTGCTATTCCTTGGCAGACATTTGAAGATCTCATGGTTCGAGGCGGGATACCAGAAACTGGCGACCAATGGCGGATCAACTTCTCAAGAGTTGACTGGACTATGAGCATCGAAGACGACAGATATACTAAAGTCAAAAAGAAGAACAGACCACTACCTGAAGCCAACTGGGTTTGGTCTCCTATTGGTTATATCAATATGCACAAACCAGAGTTATGGGGTTATGTTCAATTTGAAAAAGAAGCTGGTGTTCAATTTAAAGAAAGAGAAATTGAAAAAGTAAAATGGGGATTGTGGCAAATCTACTATCAACTAAAAGAATGTCATAAGAGCAACATAACATGTAGGGCCAGCCAAGTCTCACTTCCAACTGTCGATATATCAGATTATTCATTTGAGCCATCCATAGATGTTAGCGAAAATGGGTTTCACATCAGTGTACAAGGCAAAAAAGAAGAGATACTTACGCTTAATGATAAGGGAAAGCTAGAAATTAGATCAACGAAAAAGTAGAGACATTGAAAAGAAAAGACTTTATAAAATATATAGCGGGCACAGGTGTTAGCTTATCAATTGGTGCTCAAGTTGGATGCAATGAACCTAAGTTAGCAGAGGTATCACAAGAGATAGCATCAGAATATAAAGGGCTTCCAGAATATTGGATATGGCACAGACCATCTCCTAGAGCAACTGATGACGAACTCAAAGCAGAATTTGCTGATATGAAGGCTTTAGGCATAGATGCTGTGCTTCCGCAAATCTTTGCCAGCAACAAAGCTCTCTTCAATATCCCAGACTATGAGACTGAACTCCCTCTATTGGAGCGCATGATTCCATTGGCGCATCAAGCGGGACTTGAACTTCATGCATGGATGTGGACGATGCCTTGCAACAATCCAAGAATTATAGCGGATCATCCAGATTGGTATGCGGTTAATCGAGCAGGGCAAAGTGCTGATACTGCCCCCGCTTATGTCAACTACTACAAGTTTCTATGTCCACGTAAAACTGAGGTCAGAGAATTTGTACAAAAGAGAGTCGAGGCACTTGCTTCCATCTCTGAGTTAAATGGCGTCCACTTAGATTATGTGCGACTACCTGATGTCATTCTCGCAGAAGCGCTACAACCGAAGTATGACATAGTACAAGACAAAGAATATCCAGAGTATGACTACTGCTACTGCGAGACTTGTAGAAGTGCATTTAAAGAACAGACAGGCATAGACCCAATGGATATCGAAGATCCAGCAAATGATAAAGACTGGTATCAGTTTAGATATGACGCAGTTGTTGGTCTGGTCAATGATTATCTCGTCCCGGCAGCTAAAGCTAAGAACAAGACCATAACAGCCGCAGTTTTTCCTAATTGGGAAAGCGTAAGACAACAATGGCATAAGTTTGATTTAGACGCCTTCTTACCTATGCTCTACCATGGTTTTTATAATGAAGACATAGCATGGATTGGAAAGGAAACAACTAAAGCACTTGACCGACTCAACCACAAAAAGCCGATATACAGTGGACTCTTTTTACCACATATGGAAGAAGAAGGTGCTCTTACTAAAGCTATCCAAAGTTCTTATGATGGTGGATCAAAAGGTTTCACTTTGTTTTCATATCATGACTTAAAAGACTATCAGAAAGAAGAGCTTGCTAGCATTATAAAAAGTAGATCATAGCCTCCTAATTCTGATAATGAAAATCGTACTTAGATGTTATCTCTATCTTTCATGTAGAGATAGTTATCGACATTCTCAAGTGTCACAATACCCAGTGGAAGATATTTGGATTCTTTGACGCTTTTATTTTTTAAAAAGTGATCAAATATTCTCATCACACCATAGTATCCTTGTAAAGATGGATTTTGATTAATTAGAAAAAGCTTCTGATATTTCTTAAGTGCTTCAATGTTCTCTTGGACCAAATCAAACCCCACTAAAGCAATGTCTTCTCTACCAAGCTGCATTAATACATCACTTATCAGATGAACTCTACTTGTTGTAATAAATAACCCATTCAACTTTGGAAAATCTTCGAGCAATTGGATAATCTGGCTCTTTAGTTTATCACTTTGTTCGACATCAGCTATTTGTAGATAAACGGCCTTGTTTTCCACATTTAAGTCCGTCCAGTACTTTTTAAATCCAGCTTCTTTAGCCAACAAATGAGTACTATTTTCCACATCATACTCCATATGAAGCAGTGCCAACTTAGCGTCTTTGGGAGTTCCAAAATCCAACAATTTGGCACCTAATGATCCTGCCTTAAACGAATCCTGACCAACATAACCCAGCGATTGATCTTCCTCTCTTTCGATCAAAGAATTAATCTGCACGTAAGGCATACCTTTTTCTTCGCAAAGATTCATCATCTCTAATGCCTCACTTTTTATTGTTGGCGCTATCAAAAGTGCTTCATAATCCCCGTTGAAGATTGACACTCTGAGACTAAGCAAGTCTCCTTTCTTTTGATCATTAAACTTTAAGATATCACCTGAGAATCCGAAGTTTCTAACACTGTGAAGTGCTCTATGTATTCCTTTATTTTGATCGGCCCAAAACTCATCGGACTTATGGTCTGGTAGGGCAATAGCAATCTTGTGATTTGCCTTCTTAGCAAGACTTCTTGCTGCCAAGTTAGGCTGATAGTTAAGCAACCTGATCGCTTCCTTCACCTTAAGCTCTACATCCTTAGCTACTTTCCCTCGGTCATGAATCACCCTATCCACTGTCCCAACTGACACCCCTGCTTTCAGTGCTACATCTTTTATCCGAGCCATGACTTAAGAAATAATATTATGTTCTGGCGATAAATATAGGAATAATATTTTTGTGTGCACGCACACAAAGTCCAACAAAGTTGTTACATTGGCTCAATCAAGTGAAATATTAAACATTAGTAACTATGTTAAAACTATCTAAACTTATTATCCCACTACTCTTTATGACCGCATCATTGTTTGGTCAAAAGACAGTAACTGGGATAGTCAAAACTGCCGATGGCGATGTGCTCATCGGGGTTAACATCTTAGAAAAGGGAACCGGTAACGGAACGATATCTGATATCGATGGTACCTTTTCTCTTGATGTACAAGACGGCGGCATACTCGTCGTATCCTATTCTGGATTTCAAAGTCAAGAGATCGCTGTAGGCAACCAATCCTACATTGATATCGCGATGGTAGAAGGAGAATACCTTGATGAAGTCGTCGTAACTGCATTGGGTATCGGAAGAAAAAAACGAGCATTGGCTTACGCTGTTGGAGAACTCGATGGTTCGAGTGTTGCCACAGCTAAAGAAGTCAACATTGGAAATGCACTGGCTGGCAAAGTAGCAGGTGTGAATGTAAGCAACCCAGCGACAGGAGCTGGTGGTTCAAGTAGAATCGTTATCCGTGGTAACAGCAACATCAGTGGTAACAACCAACCGCTCATCGTTGTCGATGGAGTACCGATCAACAACGACAACCTTGGATCTGCAGGTATGTGGGGTGGAAATGATTGGGGCGATGGCCTCAGTAGTGTAAACGCCGATGATGTAGAGTCCATGACTGTACTTAAAGGTAATACTGCAGGTGCCTTATACGGCTATCGAGCAGATAACGGCGTCATACTAATCACAACTAAAAAAGGAAAAAAAGGAGGACTCAATGTAGAGTTCAATAGTAACTTTCAAGCAGAGAGCATCATCGACAACTATGACTTCCAACAACAGTATGGCCATGGACGAAATGGCGCTAAGCCATCTACCGTTGAAGAAGCATTTGCACAAGGATTATATGCATGGGGCGCTCCACTTGATGGAAGTTCGGTTATTCAATTTGACGGTGAGTCAAGACCTTACTCAGCAACCGGTGACAATCTTGGACGTTTTTATAGAGGTGGTTCAACATTTACAAATTCACTCTCATTATCAGGAGGTGGTGATAATCACAATTTTAGATTTTCATTTACCAACTTAGATAACAAGGGAATTCTACCTAACTCAGACTTGGATAGAAAAACCTTTTCAACTAACACAAGTATCGCTCATGGCAAATTTACTGCTGGCATCAGTGGATCTTTTGTAATTGAAGGAGTAAACAATAGACCACGACTTTCTGACTCCCCAGGAAATGCAAATTATACTGCATGGTCACTTCCTCCGAGCATCAATATAGAAGATATGATTGGTGATCCTAACAAGCCAGGAGCCAATGCCGCAGGAGCAGAGTTACAATTTAATGATAATGTATTTGTGACCAACCCATATTGGGCTGCTCATCAATTTCAAGCAAACAATAGGAAAAACCGTGTATTCGGGAACATCAATGTAGGTTATGAAATCATAGATGGTCTGACGCTTGGTGGTAAAGTTGGAATTGATCGCTTCACAGAATCAAGAAGAAACTTGACACCCTATGGTACAGCTTTCAGCACATTAGGTCAGCTAAGCGAATCAAATAGAAATGTACAAGAAGTAAATCTTGAGGCAACTCTTAATTACATAAAAGACATTAATGATAATTTTGGCATCAACCTATTGGTGGGAGGCAACCAACAAAAGAACTCTAACGAACTCTTAGGTGGTGGCGGTAGCAACTTCAATGTTCCATTCCTTCATACACTTAGAAACTTAGCAAATCAAAGTGTATCATATGGATTTACACAATTTCAAGTAAACTCAGTTTTTGGCCAGGCAGAATTTTCTGTCAATAGCGCGTTGTACCTTACTGTTACAGGTAGACAGGATTGGTTCTCTGCTTTAACGGATCCAAACGGTGCAGAATCTAAAAACTCAATATTCTATCCATCAGTTGGATTAGCATATGATCTTGCCAATGGTTTAGAATTACCCAGCGTAGTTGACTTTGCAAAAGTAAGGGCATCATGGGCACAGGTCGGAGGATCCACTAATCCGTACCAGTTAGGATTGACCTATGGCATATTTGACCAAGGTCATTTAGGCCAACCACTTGGAGGCATCAACAATAACTCTGTACCACCATTAGGACTTGTGCCATCAACAAATACTGAACTTGAAGTAGGTGTAGATGTCAGAATGTTCAAAGGAAAAGTTCATGCTGATCTTGCATACTATACGAGAGAAACAACAGATGGTATACTGAGTGCTTCCATATCAGCCGCTTCAGGATTTGGTTCTAAGACTGTCAATGTTGGAAAAATAACTAACAAAGGTATTGAGGCATTTATAGAAGTGCAGCCTGTCGTCAATAACAACTTTGCTTGGACTTTAGGTCTTAATTTAGCACACAATACGAATAATGTTGAGAGTCTTTTAACTCCAGAAAATGATGGAGAGGAGATTAGACTTCAAGAGAGTCGTACACGTAATGCATATATCCACTTAGTAGAAGGACTTCCATATAGCCAAGTCATGGCTTTTGAATATGAAAGAGATGGCAGTGGTAATATAACGGTAGATGAAAATGGATTGCCCGTTCAAGGAGCACTTAGAACATTTGGAACTGGTGTACACCCAACAACAATTGGAATCAACAACAGCTTTACTTTTGGAAACTTTGGAGCTAGCTTCTTATTAGACATGAAGAGAGGAGCAATGATCTATAATGCAACGAATGCATATGGATACTTCAGAGGTTTGCATCAAGAAACGCTTGAAGGAAGAGAATCAGGAATAGGAGCTGTCTCTTCAGAAAACGTTGAAGATTACTACCAACGTATAGCATTTGGTATATCTGAGCAATTTGTAGAAAATGCAAATTTTGTAAAACTACGTGAGATTATAGTTAGCTATAACTTGCCAAGTAGTCTTACAGAAAAACTTCCTTTTGCATCAGGCTCATTATCATTTGCGGGTAGAAACCTACTGATCCTTTCTAAGAACACGACAAACATAGATCCAGAATCTACCTACACAACAGGTAACGGACAAGGACTTGAAATGTTTGGTGTTCCAGTGACAAGATCATTTGGCTTGAACCTTAAGCTTAAATTCTAATTTCAAAATAAGTATAACATGAATAAAATATCATATAAAATCGGTGTACTGCTTATTTCGATGTTTCTCTTCACAACTTCTTGTGACGACAACTTTGCAGAAATAAATACAAACCCAACAGTTGCAATAGATATAGACCCTGGATTTCAATTTTCCAGAGTACAACTTAGAACTTCTGGTGGACGATATGAAAACTGGAGAGCAGGCTTAATCTACTCTTCGATGATCAACCAACACATGGCCGCACTTTGTGGCTATTGGAATGGAGACAAATACACATTTAATGGAGGTTATAACTCTTCGCTCTTTGACCGTGCATATACAGAGCAAGTGAAGGACATGCAAGATCTGATTAACACACTTGAACAAGGAGAAGTTGGTGATCAGACAATGTTAGGCATGGCAAGGATCTGGCGCACTGTTATCTTCCATAGACTAACTGACTTGTATGGAGATATCCCTTACAGCGAAGCTGGTCTTGGATCGATTGCTGGGATAGACTTCCCAAAGTACGATTCTCAACAATCCATCTATATGGATATGCTTAGTGAATTAGAATCTGCAGTTGGCCAACTTGGCTCGGGCGGCTTCGGAAGTGCTGATCTTATCTTTGGCGGTGATGTTGATAAATGGAGAAAGTTTGGCAACTCAATGATGCTTAGATTAGCTATGAGAGTTTCAGAAGTTGATGCAGGAACAGCGCAATCATTTGCTGGCAAGGCAATCTCTGGAGGTATTATGACAGATAATAGTGATGACGCCTTTTTAGAACATACAAATGGACCCGCTGGTGTCAATCGTAATGGATTGGGAGAAGTTTTAGATAAGAGCAATGGTTTTGGAGATGATTGTCCTCGATTGAGCGCAACATTAGTTAATGGGCTATTGGAAAGAGCTGATCCAAGATTAGATATTATCGGTGTTACTCCAGAGAACGGTGGTGGCCATAATGGTCTCCCTAATGGTCTTGATGAGACAACGATAGCTGATAATCCTACGGGTACTAATATCAATGATTTTGACAGAATCAATCCAATGATAGTTTCTGTTTCTTCTCCGATGATGTTCATGACCAGTGGAGAAGCACAGCTCTTGGCAGCAGAGGCTTCTATGAGGGGATGGACTGGTGGTGACGCTGAAGCTTATTTCAATCAAGGTGTTGCTAATGCCATGGGTATGTGGGCTCACTATGATGCTTCATTAGCTGCCCCTCAAGAGGCTATCGACGGATACCTTGCGGCAAATGCTTTTGATGCAGGCAACGCTATGGAACAAATAGGATACGAGTATTGGATGGCAACATTCTTAAATGAATACGAAGCTTTCTCTAATATGAGAAGATCTGGCTTTCCAGCTCTTACGCCCGTAAACTATCCTGGCAATGTAACAAACGGACAGATACCCAAGAGACTTTCTTATCCTGCAGGTGAATCAGGAAGAGAGCCATTTGAAGCTGCTAAAACAGCTCAAGGATTGAGCAATGATTTCTCGACATATATGTCTGCGCCAGTATGGTGGGATGTAAATTAAAGATTATGACTAATAGATAGTTTTTTCATACTGGTGGGCGGAGCGATCTGTCCGCCAGTTTTTATAATAAAGTATGCACTTTCATCCATTAGACCTTGGCATTATACTGTGTTACCTAATCATCACAGTTTGCCTTGGCTTTTGGGTGTCAAAGAAAGCTTCTAAAAGTTTACGCTCTTACTTCCTCGGAGACAATGAGATCTCATGGTATTACTTAGGACTGTCCAATGCTTCTGGCATGTTCGATGTCTCCGGTACCATGTGGCTGGTGACATTGTTTTTTGTCTACGGAGCGCAAAGCACTTGGCTTCCATGGCTGTGGCCGGTATGGAACCAAGTCTTCATCATGATCTTCATGGCGATATGGCTTAGGAGGTCCAACGTACTTACAGGTGCCGAGTGGATCACCCACAGATTTGGCAATGATAGAGGGGCGCGTCTATCACATATGATTGTCACTTTCTTTGCCATCATCAGTGTATTTGGATTTATAGCTTACTTTTTCGTTGGCATTGGCAAGTTCGCAACTGTATTTTTCCCTTGGGATTTATCAGTAACAACTGAGCTTATCAATCTTACCTCGGAGCACTCCTATGCCCTACTTATTATTCTAATCACAACTGTCTACGTGATCACCGGTGGCATGTACAGCGTGGTACTTACTGAAGTGCTTCAGTTCTTTATCATGACAATCTCTTGCGTCGTTGTTGGCATAATAGCACTTACTTCTGTTTCTAGAGATCAGATCATCAATGCTGTCCCATCAGGGTGGGAGGATTTGTTCTTTTCTTGGCAGCTGGACTTAGACTGGACAGGCTATCTAGATGCTGTCAATACTAAAATAGAAACTGATGGTTTTCAACTCTTCGGTTATCTATTTATGATGATGTTGTTTAAAGGTGTTTTTGCAAGTATGGCTGGCCCCGTGCCGAGCTATGACATGCAAAGAGTATTGTCAACTAAGACACCGATGGAGTCAGCGAAGATGAGCGGACTTACGATGTTAGCATTGTACTTTCCAAGATACTTTATGATCGCTGGTTTTGGTGTTCTGGCTGTGGTTTATCTCACCCCAGAATTTGAAAGCATGGGTTCTAATATTGACTTTGAAACCATTCTTCCAATTGCAATTGATCGATTTATACCAATCGGTTTCAAGGGACTCTTACTGGCTGGGCTATTAGCCGCTTTTATGAGTACATTCGCAGCTTTTATCAATGCAGCACCAGCCTATGTTGTCAATGACTTTTATAAAAAGTATATCAACCCTAATGCAACAGACAGAACCTATGTCAGGTATAGCTATTATTCTTCTTTGGGTATTGTTGTTATTGGTTTATTCTTTGGTTTTTTTGTTGAATCTATCAACTCTCTAACCCTTTGGATTACTTCTGCTTTGTATGGCGGTTACGCTGCCGCAAATGTTTTAAAATGGCTATGGTGGAGATTCAACGGATATGGTTATTTCTTCGGTATGCTTGCAGGACTGATCGCATCGACTTTACTACCGGCATTATTACCAGATGTTTCTGCTATCTATTTATTCCCTGCTATACTTTTAGCTTCATTTGCTGGATCTATACTGGGCACACTAATGACCGAACCTCAAGACATAAACGTCTTAGCTGACTTTTATAAAATATCATACCCTTGGGGATTTTGGAAACCTGTAGTCAACCACATTCAAAAATCTAATTCTTCGTTTAAAGCAAACCCAAATCTAAAACAAGATAGCATCAATGTTCTAGTTGGCATAGCATGGCAGACTACACTTACTGTGATGCCGATTTTTCTAATTCTAAAAAACGGTAGCAGTTTCATTATCGCATTTATAACATTTGCAATAGCAACCATCTTTTTAAAAAGAAACTGGTACGACAAACTTTCAACACTTTCAATTGTTCCTATGAACGAACCCACAAGTGCAAACCGAGACACGCACGCCTTAAACGCTGCAACCATAGTATCAGCAGCAATATCAGGTACTACAAAGAACGCACCGCACATGCCATGGCAAGACCGACACTCTAAAGATGCAGATGTAGTATGGCGATACAAGAATAACCCTATCGTTGGCCGTTATGACATACCTTCTTCTAACAGCATATTTAACAGTGCAGTTGTAAGATATCAAGATGGTTATGCCGGTGTGTTCAGATGTGATGATAAGAATGTAAGGATGAATATCCATACGGGATTCAGTAAAGATGGCATCCATTGGGAGATCGAGCATGACCCCATAAAAATGCAAGCCGGCAATACTAACATGCTACACTCGGACTACAAGTATGACCCTCGTGTGACAAAGATCGACGACACCTACTGGGTGACATGGTGCAATGGTTATCACGGCCCAACCATCGGAGTCGCTTATACTTACAACTTCAAAGATTACTTTCAATGTGAGAACGCCTTCCTCCCATATAATCGGAACGGTGTCTTGTTTCCCAAAAAGATAAATGGGAAATACGCCTTACTCAGCAGACCCAGCGATAATGGTCACACAGCCTTTGGTGATATCTATGTCAGCTATAGTCCTGACATGAAATACTGGGGCGAACATAGGATCGTCATGAAGGTCTCAGACTTTGAAGTAAGTGCATGGCAATCTAAAAAGATTGGTGCAGGAGCAGTGCCCGTATTAACCAGTGAAGGATGGTTGATACTTTATCATGGTGTTATACAAACTTGTAACGGGTTTAGATATGCGATGGGCGGATCTATACTAAAAGAAGATGACCCTTCAGTTGTCTTATATCGCTCGGGGGCTTACCTCTTATCTCCAGCAGCTCAGTACGAACAATCTGGTGATGTACCCAATGTTATCTTCCCTTGCGCCTCTATCGAAGATGGTGATCGCATAGCTATCTATTACGGGGCAGCGGATACATCTATAGCCATAGCTTTTGGGTATATCAGCGAAATTGTGGCTTTTATAAAAAAGAACGATATCTTAAACGTATAATAGAAAAACATTGATCGAAAAAGGACTACATATAAAAGTTAGTGTTGCCATTATCCTACTAATCTGGGCATTGGCAAGTTGCACCAACAATAGTAAATCTCTTGATGATAACTCCAGAGCTGGTGTATTAGGAGAAGTGGTACCGGATGTAGTTGACTTCAACTTTCATGTTAAGCCTATCCTATCTGATAGATGCTTTACTTGTCATGGTCCAGATGAAGGCACGAGAGAAGCTGACTTAGCTTTTCACTTAAAAGAATTCGCTTTTGCTGGACTTGGTGAAAACAAAGATCGATATGCAATCATAGCTGGAAGCGCTGATAGCAGTCACTTGATCCAAAGGATCTACACAGACAACATGGATGACGTTATGCCACCTCCAGAATCAAATCTGTCGCTTAGTGAAACAGAAAAGGAAATACTAAAAAAGTGGATCAATCAAGGAGCAGAATGGACGGATCATTGGGCATTTATAAAACCAGCAGAGTCATCATCACCATCAGTCAACAATCAAACTTGGGTTGAAAATGACATTGATAATTATGTGCTCTCCAAAATAGAGTCTTATAACCTACAACCTTCATCCAAGGCAAAAAAAGAACACCTGATCCGTAGAGCATACTTTGATCTCACGGGATTACCTCCGAGCATAGAAGAAGTAGAAGCTTTCGTCAATGATGAGACTGAAACCGCTTTTGAAAAAGTGATAGATCATCTGCTATCTACTGTTGCTTATGCCGAACGCATGACAGCTGACTGGCTTGACATATCAAGATACTCTGATACCAATGGATACCAAGATGACTTTGAAAGGTTTAATTGGCCATGGAGAGACTGGGTGATACATGCATATCAAAAGAATCTTCCTTTTGATGAGTTTGTGACTTGGCAAATCGCTGGTGATATGTTGCCTGATGCAAGCTTAGAGCAAGTGATTGCAACCGGCTTTAATCGCAATCACAAAATCACCAATGAAGGTGGTGTCATCCCTGAAGAATACCGAGTTGAGTATGTATCTGATCGAACCAATACATTTGCGACAGCGTTCTTAGGACTAACCATGGAATGTGCAAAGTGCCACGATCACAAATACGATCCGCTCTCACAAAAAAACTACTACGAACTTTATAGTTTTTTCAACAATGTGCCTGAAGAAGGATTTGTTGGTGGTGGGCAAAAAGCAGAGCCTACGATTACTTTAACAGATGAAGTTATCAAAGAAAAAGTAGACTTTATAAACACCTTGGATTCTGTCGGTGAGATCACCTATATGGTGATGAAAGATATGGACAAACCAAGGCAAGCTCACATACTCAACCGAGGTGCTTACGACAAACCAACAACACCAGTCCAGCCCAATACCCCTGAGAGCATATTACAATTTGGAAAAGAATACGAATCTAATAGACTTGGACTTTCAAAATGGCTGTTTTCACCAGACCATCCGTTGACAGCAAGAGTTGCAGTCAATAGATATTGGCAACAATTATTTGGGACAGGTATTGTCGCTTCATCTTATGACTTTGGCAATCAAGGGTCACTACCCTCACATCCAGAACTCTTGGATCACTTGGCTTTAAAATTTCAAAATGAAGGCTGGAACATAAAAGAGATATTGAAATATATGATGATGTCAGCAACCTATCAGCAAGCGACCAATATAGATCAGGATCTTTTAGAATTAGATCCTGAAAATAGATTACTGGCAAGAGCCACTAGACTAAGACTTCACGCAGAAATGATAAGAGATCATGAACTCAAAATAAGCGATCTCTTAGTGGCAGAAGTTGGAGGTCCAAGTGTAAAACCATACCAGCCAAAAGGTCTCTGGCAAGAGACCACCGGTGGCGGAGGAGGAAGTACAGCCAAGTATGTAGAAGACAGCGAAGAAGGCCTATACAGGCGCAGCATTTATACTTTTTGGAAGCGTACAGTTCCACCACCGAGCATGATGACATTTGATGCTGCTTCTCGTGACCTTTGCACTGTCAAGCGACAAAACACGAGCACACCACTACAAGCACTTGTTCTGCTTAACGATCCTCAGATAGTAGAAGCCGCTCGCATGTTAGCAGCGCGTAGCATAGATAAAATGGGCAATTCCACTGAAGATAGAATCTCATATATGTTCCAACTAGCCACCTCCAGAACTCCAAACCAAGAAGAAGTTGGTGTGCTTAGATCGTATTATGACGAAGAGTTAGAAAGGTATACTAACAATGAAAAAGCGGCTGAAGAGTATCTATCAATTGGAAACTTTACAATTGATAGAATCGATGTCGACACTTCTGTATTTGCAGCATACGCTTCTGTTGCAAGTGCGATCATGAATCTTGATGAGACGATAACCAGAGGTTGATATGGGACATAAAAAGATATTAGACGAGCAAGCTTACTTGATGAACAGGAGATCCTTTTTATCAAAGAGCAGTGTTGGCATAGGCACCGCTGCACTGGCTTCCCTTTTTGGACCAGGGTGTATGTCTTCCCCAGGAACAGATGGGATAGCTGAAAGCTCAAGAGGGATATTGGATCATATGCACTTAGCCCCAAAAGCCAAGCGAGTCATCTATCTTTTTCAAAGCGGTGGGCCATCACAATTAGAATTATTCGATTATAAACCTACGCTTGTAAAGCGAATGGGTGAGGATCTCCCAGAGTCTATCAGAAAAGGACAACGACTAACTGGCATGACTTCAGGTCAAGATTCTTTTCCTTTGGCTGGATCAATATTTAAATTTGGTCAACATGGACAGAGTGGCGCTTATATAAGTGAGATTCTACCCTACACAGCTAAAGTAGCAGATGAGATCTGCATCGTCAACTCGATGTATACAGAAGCGATCAACCACGATCCAGCGATTACATTTTTCCAAACTGGATCACAACAACCAGGACGCCCAAGTATAGGATCCTGGCTGAGCTATGGCTTAGGAAGTGATAATCAAAACTTACCATCTTTCACTGTACTTCTTTCAAGAGGAACTGGACGTCCACAGGGGCAACCCCTATACTCTCGATTATGGGGCAATGGCTTTTTACATTCTCTCCATCAAGGTGTACAGTTTAGATCAGGCAAAGACCCTGTACTCTATCTCAATGACCCAATCGGTGTTACCAGAGAGAGCCGAAGGTCTATGTTAGACAAGGTCGCAGCCCTCAATGATCAGCAACTACAAGAGTTTGGAGATCCTGAGATCAGCAGTCGCATCGCTCAATATGAGATGGCATACAGAATGCAGACTTCTGTACCTGATGTCATGAACATAGAAAATGAGCCAGACCATATATATAAAATGTACGGCCCTGATTCTACACAACCGGGCACCTTTGCAGCCAACTGCCTACTGGCAAGAAGACTTGCAGAACAAGATGTCAAGTTTATACAATTGTACCACATGGGTTGGGATCATCATGACAACTTACCCGGAGCAATAGCTAAGCAAGCCAAAGATGTTGACCAAGCCTCTGCTGCACTGATCATGGATCTCAAACAAAGAGGTATGTTGGACGATACCTTGGTCATCTGGGGAGGAGAGTTTGGAAGAACTAATTACTCACAAGGTGCACTTACAGATACTAACTATGGTCGAGATCATCACCCACGATGCTTTAGCATCTGGATGGCAGGAGGAGGTATCAAGCCAGGCATGGTGTATGGACAAACTGATGAGTTCGGGTATAATATCGTAGACAAACCTGTACATGTACATGACTTCCAAGCCACAATGCTTCATCTCCTGGGCATCGATCATGAGAAGTTTACTTATAAGTACCAAGGAAGAAGATTCCGCCTGACCGACGTTCATGGCAAGGTTGTCAATGACATATTAGCATAGAATGAGGAGAAGAGACTTTATAATCAATACAGGTATAGCAGCTGCTGGACTATCAAGTAATTGGAGTCCGCTCAACAAAGATTATAATTTGAAAGATTTAATAATCGGTCATGGATCACATCAATACAAGATAGACCTAGACTGGGGTGCGCTCAATCCAAGAACACATCCGGTTAAAGATTGTCACGAAATGGTCATCGATGCCAAAGCCCGTATCATCATGTTGACCAATCATACCAAGAACAATGTCATCATCTATGATTCAGGGGGCAACTTAATCGAAGTCTGGGGTAGTGAGTTTCCAGGTGCTCATGGCTTAACTCTTAGAGATGAAGGAGGAGAAGAGTTTCTATACATCACAGATACAAACCTTCACAAAGTTGTAAAAACAACATTGGATGGTAGAGTTGTGATGACAATGGAATATCCAAAAGAAAGTGGACTTTATAAAGAAGCGAAAGAGTATGATCCAACGGAGACAACTATAGCCGACAATGGTGACATCTATGTCGCAGATGGCTATGGTGCCCAATATATCCTTCATTATGATGCTAAAGGCAAATTGAAAAACACTTTTGGAGGCAGAGGTACAGATGATGCTTCGTTAGACAATGCACACGGCATCTGTATAGATACGAGAAATGGAAAAGATCCAATCTTACTGATCACCGATCGCAATAGAAACCAACTTAAAAGGTATACAATGTCGGGCGAGTACATCTCTAAGATCGATCTCCCTGGAGCTTACATCTGTAGACCTGTCATACATGGCGATAACATCTACTTGGCTACAATATGGTCCAACGATCGCGGTAACAACACTGGCTTTATATCTATCCTTGACGAAAATGACAAGCTCATCTCTGCTCCCGGAGGAAGTACACCAATTTATAACAAAGGTCAATTAAACCATATGCATCAAGCTCTTCAGTTATTCAAGCATCCACATGATGTATGCGTTGATAAGAATGAAGATATCTATGTCTGCCAATGGAACTCAGGTCAGTCTTACCCGATAAAACTAATGAGAGTATAAATGAAAAGTGTACTCTACATTCTTATCGCCCAACTTGTATGTTTTGTTGGTATTAGTCAAGACGTACAGTCATTTCAAGAGCAACCGATATTTAGAAACGGATCAGACGGCTATGCTTGTTTTAGGATACCTGCTATTATAAAAGTGTCTAATGGCCATCTCCTTGCTTTTGCAGAAGGACGCGTAAGTGGATGTAATGACTTTGGTGATGTGGATATTGTTTCAAAAACCAGTAAGGACAACGGTCAGACATGGAGTAACCTCAAGGTTGTTGCAGACAACGGATCGTTACAATCTGGAAATCCAGCTCCCGTAGAGGACCTCTTGGATCCACGATACAAGGATGGTCGGATATTCTTAGTTTATAATAACGGTATCGCATCTGAACATGAGACAAGATTGGGACAAGGATTGAGAAATATACTGTATATCACCAGTACGGACTTTGGCAACACTTGGTCTGCCCCAACGGATATCACTCTATCCGTGCACAAGCCACGACGTCCTGATCTAAACCGAGACTATAACTTTAAAGAAGACTGGAGATCATATGCCAATACACCTGGCCATGCGATACAATTAAAAAAAGGAAGTCATAAAGGAAGACTCTTTATACCTGCCAATCACTCAGAAGGAGAACCGCAATCAGGCTTCAATGATTATAGAGCACATGCATTCTACAGCGATGATCATGGCGAAACTTGGCAGCTTACAGAAAACGTAGATATACCAAGCTCTAACGAATCAATAGCAGTAGAACTACCAGATGGCAGCATCATGCAAAACATCAGACAGCAAAACGGAGAAAAGAGACATAGGCTTGTTGCAAAAAGTCATGACGGTGGAGCGACATGGTCAGAGACTTACTTTGATAGCACATTGATCTCTCCAGTCTGCCAAGCGAGCATCATCTCTCATACACTTTCTACAGGACGGGAGGTTATTTTATTCTCTAATCCAGAAAGCAAGAAAAGAAGAGAGAATCTAACTATAAAAATGAGTTTCGACCAAGGTCAATCATGGCCGGTCAAGCGCACAGTTAGAACTGGTGAGTCTGCTTATTCTGATCTCGTCATCCAAGACAATGATGACATTGGTGTGCTTTATGAGCATGGCAATAATGAAGGCATCCATTACGCTTCTTTCAATATGGAGTGGCTCTTAGGTGGAGAAAATTATAGTAAGAAGGCTTGGGTAAAAAAGGTCATTAATCCAAGTGTTGTACAATCCAATCAACTCAAACTTTCTAAGCCTATACCTCGATTCTCATCTTCTCTTTTTCAAGAAAATATAGCTGTTACTTTTGACTTGGACTATCCAGGCAGAAAGATCTACTATACAACTGACGGCACAACACCTAACACTTCAAGTAAGCAATATACCAATCAGATATCAATAGATCAATCATGCATGCTCAAAGCGCTTGCTATACATCCTGATGCCAAGAAAAGTGATATAACAAGTGTCACTTTTACAAAAGCCTCACAATTAAAAGATGTAAAAGAAGTAACGTTATCTCGTCAGCCTTCTTCTAAATATCAAGGTGGTGGCCCCTACTCTCTTTTTGATATGATCAAAGGCACTACCAGCTTTAGCAATGGAGAATGGATGGGTTTTGAAGGCGGCACTGTGCAAGTGCATGTCAGTTTAAAAAAGAAAAAGAACATAAGCAAAGTGAAGCTCAGCGCACTCTCTGCCAATAGCCAATGGATATTCTTACCTACGGAAGTAACTGTTGATATAAATGGCATGTCTTATACAACAAAAGTAGATATACCTCAAAAGGAATTGTCTCCAGAATCAAAATATATCGAAGTCCCTCTTCAAGATGTTACAACTGATGAGTTGTTCATATCTATCACAGCCTTGAACAAACTACCTGAATGGCACCAAGGAAAAGGTACTCCTGCTTGGTTATTTATTGATGAAATAATCGTTGAATAACAATGATAGAGACCTTTGACTTCATAGGTAGATTTCATCCAGTTATTCTGCATTTGCCGATTGGTATATTTCTATTTGTATTTCTACTTGAGATCATCTCAAGATTAAAAAAGACTGACGATTATCGTGTTTCTATAAACTTGGGATTACTGTCTGGGTTTGTTATCTCAATCGGCACATGTATCACAGGATACATCCTTGCAGAAACAGGCGACTACCAAGGAGAACTTGTAGATCAGCATAAATATCTGGCTATAGCCATGACCATCGCGTCAGGTGCACTTTACTTCTTACAAAAGAAACAAGGCCCAGAAAAGAGCAAATTATATTTTCCCTCCTTCTGCTTGGTCATTGTGTTACTTACCATAACTGGGCATCAGGGAGGAAGCATTACTCATGGCGATGGATTTTTATGGCGTGACCAAGAGCAAAACGAAGCCAGCAATATTGTAGATATCAATAGCGCTCTGGCTTATAAAGACATCATCCAGCCTATCTTAAAGAAAAAATGTGTCTCTTGTCACAATGAGTCTAAAACTAAAGGAGACTTGATGATGACATCTCCAGAACGTTTAGCACTTGGAGGTAAAAACGGAGTAATCTATGTTGCCGGCGATGCGAAAAAAAGTACGATGATCCAAAGGATTCATCTGCCACTGGAGGAGAAAGAACACATGCCTCCTAAGAGCAAGAAACAACTTTCAGAAGATGAGATATCATTGATAGAATGGTGGATCAATGAGGGCGCTTCATATGACGCTTCTATAGGATCATTAAAACCATCAGAAAAGATTAGTGCCATACTTGACAAATATGCTCAAGCTAAAGACAACTACTTTAGTCTTGAAGTAGAAATGCCAACGGCATCCAAGATGGCAACTTTATTATCTGCAGGTATTGTCGCGAATACACTTTCTAAAGAAAGTCCATTTATAGATGTAAGTCTATCTCATCGAAAAGATCTTACCAAGTCAACTATACAAAACTTAAAAAGTGTAAATGATCAAGTTTCTATTCTTGATCTTGGGTTTTCCAATGTTACGGACAAGATGCTCTCTTCCTTATCATCTTTAAAGAACCTGCGTAACCTCCAATTGCAAGGCACACAAATCACAGATGAAACAGTCAAGAGCCTATCCAAGTTGAAGTATCTAAAGACGCTCAACCTTTATGATACCGACGTAACTGATGATATTGTGGAGGCATTAGCCGCGTTACCCGCTCTTCAGTCCGTTTATCTCTGGCAAACTAAACTAACAACTGAAGGAGTGGCTCAACTTCAAACTCAAAAACCTCTGCTGGACATCACCTTCCAACAAGACGATGGCATCTTTGGAGATGCATCCCTTAGACCGCCACTCATCGTTGCAAAGAAGGACATCTTTAAAGATTCTTTAGAGATAGAGTTTGACTTAAACTTTAAGAACGTTGACTTCTACTACACAGTAGATGGTAGCGAACCGGATAGTTTATCATTGAAGTACACTGATCCTTTTACAATCAACAACTCCGCCTTAATAAAAGTAATCAGCTCTAAAGAAGGTTGGGGAAGTAGCGAGGTTGCTGAGAAGCAATTTATACAAGCTAAGTATACTGTCGCAAATGTAGCGCTCAATACCAAGCCAGCTGATAAATACAAAGGTGAAGGTGGCAAGACTATCACTGATTTCAAAAAAGGGACCAGCGCTTTTACTGATGGTAACTGGCTTGGCTTTGAAGGGAAGCATATGAACGCTGTCTTAGACTTAGGGAAAACAGAAGAGATATCAAGTGTAAGCATAAGTGCTTTAGATGCATTTGGATCTTGGATCTTTTATCCAACAGGTATGACGATCTGGACTTCAAAAGATGGCTCAAATTATACGTTTCAGAAAGAGACTTCTTTCGAAAGAGAAGAAAAAGCGCCAGCACCTTCAATGAAAAACTTTACGGAATCATTTGAACCTGAAGTGGCCAGATATGTCAAGATAAAAGTGAAGAGCCAATTGAATAATCCAGAATGGCATCCAAATCCTGGCGGCAAGAGCTGGTTGTTTATTGATGAGGTTTTAGTCAATTGATAAGAATCATCTAATTATCGAAGGTTAATATTCTTAACGTCATACTCAAAGAATTCTAAGCATCTTATAACTTACGCTTATGAAAAAGTCTATCCTACTCCTATTAGCGACTACTTTATGCTTCTTCAGTTGCAAAAAAGATGAGCTATACTTTGATCAAGCTACTTGCATCACCAACATATCGACTATTGACCCTGAGGATGGCTTAAAAAGTAGTCAGACAGTCGTCATCCAGGATGGCAAGATCACAAAGGTGGCAGCGACAAATGAACTGCATTTGTCGAAAGACAACAACATCATCGATGGGACAGGAAAGTATATGATACCAGGTTTGTGGGATGCACATGTACACTTTGCTTACATGGAAAACTTAGCTCCACGGATGTTCGATTTGTTCTTAGTCTATGGCATCACCAGTGTAAGGGACACGGGCGGCAAGACAGCTTTTGTCAAAAAATGGCGAGACAAGTCCTTACAAAACCCAACCACAACACCACGTGTCAAGTATGCAGGCCCCCTACTTGATGGCATGCCCAATGTCTACGATGGAAGCGCTCCAACACGGCCTGAGTTGTCTGTTGGGTTAGCTACGATAGAAGATGTAGAATCAGTGATTAATAACTTAGTAGACAATGAAGTAGATCTCCTCAAAGCTTACGAGATGCTCAGTCCAGAACAATTCAAAGCGCTAACTGCATCGGCAAAAAAGAACAATCTAAAAGTAACTGGTCACGTACCGCTTAGTATGGATGTCATCAGTGCTTCTGATGCCGGCCTCAATAGTATCGAGCACATGCGCAACTTAGAGTTGTCCTGCGCCACCAATAGTGATGTACTCTATGAGCAAAGAAAAAAGCTACTTCATGATGGTCGTAAAGACCAAGGAGGCATCTTAAGGTCACGTATCCATAGTGCACAGCGTACCATAGCCGTCGAAAACTATAGTCAAGAAAAAGCAGACGAAGTTTTAGATGCTCTTTATAAAAATCAAACTTGGCAGATACCTACTTCAGCGTTGAATACTGCGATGACTGAACGGCCGTTTGTTAGAGCAGAGTTTCAAGAAAGCTTTCAATATCTTCCTGATTCTACCGAACGAAAGTGGAAAGAGCGGATCGCAGCTTTCTCAGCCAATCCCGCTTCAGAGACCAATCATGCTTGGACAGAGTATAATTATAAAATGATCAATCAGATCAACGAAAAAGGCATTGGCATTATGGCAGGCACAGATTGCCCTATTTTCTTTTTAACGCCTGGCAGAAGTTTGCATGAAGAACTTGCAGTTCTCGCAAAATCCGGTCTTTCAAACTTAGAAGTGCTTAGAACTGCCACCACTCGTCCAGCAGAATATTTTAACATAGAAGGCGAGCTCGGTCGTATACAAGAATCTATGCTTGCCGACTTACTGATACTATATGCTAACCCATTAGACGATATCAACAACACACTCAAGATCGATGCTGTCATCAAGCAAGGCAATGTCATGGATCGAGCAGCGCTTGATAAAAAGTTAGCAATATTGGACAACAAGTAAAACAATGAGCGGTCTAAGGAATTTTAATTAGTAGCTTGTAATTTTTCAATTAGCTGCTTCTTGACTCTTTTTTTATAACTACGATGAAAGCTCTTTAAGATTCGCCAATCTTGGATATCTCCTTCCTTCATTAATGTTACGTTGATAATATGTAGTCGCACTTTAGATTCATTAATCTCTTCTACAAAAAACTTAACGTTCTTAAGCGTATCAGCAGTCATAAAGCCATTATCCAATACGACATTTTCTACTTGATAAAACCCTTCTTCATACCGGTAATTAGCTGAACTTAAAGTATCAGATAGATACGTCCACTCATACCCAAGAGCACTTAACTTCTCTAATAATCCTTCTTTCGTGTTTTTGATTTTATAACTCTTACCTATGTAGATAGTCCCTTTTGGTATTTCAAATCTCGACATGGAGGTAGCCATAAATGACATGGCCGCCAATATAAGAACGACAACTCGCCAGCTACCGGTCATTACAGGCTTCAGATTCCATGCTCTATTGTGCTTATTGATGATCTTGTGGCTGAAGGGAAGCATAGCAAGTGCCCATAAGTCGGTGCAATCGACAACTCTACTAAAAGAGAATATAGAAACAGAGTTAAGCCAGTCTAAAAGGAAAGAACTGTATGGAGACTTCCAAAAAATAAAACCTAATCCAACTACACAACACACGTACTTCTTGCTTCTTGGAAAAACAAAAGCGACAAAAATCGGAAAGATCAATAAACCGGCGAAGTCAGAAAGCTTTCCCGTAAGAAAATTAGAATAGTGCCACTTTAAAAAAGCATCATTGATGATGAGGACTATGAGTCCTACAAGAAAGATAGGATGAAGTTGTCTCTGATGATTCACTCATATATAACGACGCAACACCCAGAGTTGTTATAGATTACAAAACTCAGGAAATAGAAAGCGACCTATACCTCTACAATATAGGCCGCTCATCATATTATAACAACAAAAAACAATCTTAGCGTCTTCTAAACCGTATGCGGCGTCTGCCATCTGAGCTTCGCCAACTCAGATATCCATCTGTAAAGTAATAGCGGTTGCCACGTCGATCTCTGTAGTGATCATCATATGGTTTCATAGTAGGTCCATCTGTTATCAAACCACGCTCTAAAGCCACGACGTCCATAAGACTCGATAGACAAGTTGAAACCTCGATCATTATTGTACCAATTACCATAGTAGGAATTCCTAGTAATTGGTCTACGATAATTGCGATCATAGGATCGACTTCTACTGGTCGGATAGTAATCTCTATCACGATAGCGATTGTAACCGCCATAGTCACCATACCGACTCAGTACAATAGAGCGTCTCCGGCCTTTGCGCCACTCGATCTGATCATAACCTCGTAAGATGATCACTTTCCCATCACAGTCGTCATAGAGTCCGCGCCCCATATAATTGTAGGTGCGCCATCGACTAAATAGACCTCCATGATGTTTGACTTTTATACCCTTTCGAGTATGCTTGATTTCCAATTTGGTGTCTGAGTAATCGTCATACCATAAGCCATAAAGTTCTTCTCCTCTGGAGTCTGATGAAAGTAAAAGTGTAGGTACCAAGGCCAGCAGAATAACTAATTTCATTGCATTCATAACTGCTAGATTTAATGGTTAAGTAATATTCTTGACGTAGTGATGATGGGTCAATTATTACTCATCATTTACTACTTATTCATTTCATACTTCCAATCTCTACTTTATAGATGTTAAAGGCTCCTTTGATCCAGTTAAGATCTTGTCAAGAAGTGTTAAGGACCCTGTTAAGGGTTTAACAATTATCTTAAATTGCATGCAAACGATTGACTATGCGGTACTTTTCACTCATCTTGAGTTTGTGGCTTGCGCCAAATATGATCTTTGGGCAGTCCCATGTCATGAGCCTTGAAGAAGGAGCATCTTCGCCTGAAGCATCGATAGAACAATTTGCTTGGATAGCTGGACACTGGAAAGGAGAAGCCTTTGGAGGACAGACAGAAGAGATATGGTCAAAGCCAACTGCTGGTTCTATGATGGGATCGTTTAAGTTGAGCGAAGGAGATAAGGTTATCTTCTATGAGCTATGCGTCTTTCGAGAAGTGGATAAGACCGTTTTGTTTCAGCTCAAGCACTTTAACGCTGATCTAACAGGCTGGGAAGAACAAAACAAGACTGTGGACTTCCCTTTTGTCAAGATAACGAAGGATGCCGTATACTTCGATGGCATCACGTTTGAGCGGATATCGAATGATGAACTCCACGTCTATGTCAATATTGAAGAAGACGGTAAGGTTCAAGAAGTACCGTTCATATATAAGAGAGAGGCTCAATAACATTTATCGCAAGATTGAAATATGAAGAACTTAACGATATACATACTGCTCACCTTTGGCTTACTAACTAACGGGTCAGCACAAGAGAGTCTATTAGCTCTTTCGGTAGGACAATCTTC
>CALIHL010000210.1 GCA_938022935.1 uncultured Saprospiraceae bacterium | reverse complement strand
CGCCCACGTCTTCACTGGCAACAAGAATATCAAGTCAGCACGTCATATCAGTAGAGCGCTTACGCTAAATGGTATCGCCGTGATGCGCTTTGATTTTACGGGGCTTGGTGATAGCGAAGGCAACTTCGCGGACACCAACTTTACATCCAATGTGGACGATCTTATGTGCGCCGCCGACTACCTCAATGAGCACTTTGAGGCACCTTCTATAATCATAGGGCACAGCCTTGGTGGAGCCGCTTCGCTGTTCGCTGGTTCTAAAATAGAGTCTATCAATGCCATCGTAACCATCGGTGCGCCTTCTTATCCTGAGCATGTCTCTCATCTACTAAGTGATAGCATAGAAGAAATAGAAGAACACGGCTATGCCAATGTCGATATAGGAGGCAGAAAGTTTGTTATTAAGAAACAGTTTCTCGATGACCTTAGAAATCAAAACCATATCGAGCTGATCAAACAACTGGATAAAGCCATACTTGTCATGCACTCGCCTCAAGATCGAGTAGTGGAGATTGATAACGCCGCTAACATTTATAAACTCGCAAAGCACCCAAAGTCATTTGTAACTTTGGATGGAGCTGACCACATGCTAACATCTAAGGATGATGCATTTTACGCAGGTCAAGTGATTAGCTCTTGGGTGAAGAGGTATGTAGAATTTCCTGAAAAAGAAAAGCTTACAACTGATCAACAAGTTGTAGTCAAGCTCGATGCTGAAGACAACTATACGGCCGATATCCAAGCGGGCCGACACGGTATCGTGGCAGATGAACCTGAAGAGTTTGGAGGCAATGATTTTGGACCGTCACCTTACGAACTACTCAATGCAAGTCTGGGTGCTTGTACATCTATGACACTCCATATGTATGCCAGACGAAAGGGATGGGATTTGCAAGATGTAAAGGTGCACCTGTCCCACAGCAAGACAACCTTCTATCATGATGACATGAAAGACTTAGATGCCAAGTCCAGTAAGATTGATCGATTTGAAAGAGTAATAGAACTAAAGGGAGACTTAAGTCAAGAGCAAAAACTTAGACTTATGGAGATCGCCAACAAATGCCCAATACATAGAACCTTAGCTACGCCAAATGTCTTTGCGACTAGATTAAAAGATGATGCTGAGTGGACGATGACTGAAAGTCACTGATTTTCAACAATTATTACATATATATTTTGCCATACGTTGTTAGGAAATCCGGTGTATGGGTTCAATCACACATAATATATTCCTGAGTATTAGGGCATATTACGTAGATTAACCCTGAGTATTAGCGCTAAATAGCGTATATCTGTTGTGCACTATGATGAAAATAGACAGAGATATTAAAGCAAGCATATTCGAAACCTTAGTTATAACAGGGTCATCTTCTCTTGATCTAGCAGACAGGACACAAGAACCACTTACACGTCGGACAGATACGCACACACTTCATCCGATCTCGATCAACGAATTAAGTAATAAAACTTCTCCTATGGAAGTGGATAGTATGATAGAAGGATTTATGACATACGGCATGTACCCAGAGATTATAAATACCGCTACTACCAGCAAAAAGATAAAAAGGTTAAAGGAATTAACCACATCATATCTATATGACCAAAGCTCCTATACCCAGATCAACAGAAGTAACTACCTACCTATTGTTCTGAATTCTTAACTACAGAAACGGTGTTACAAAGTGCCACATCACAATCCCGCCACAGACAGAAACATTAAGCGAATGCTTAGTACCAAACTGTGGTATCTCAAGTGCTTTATCAATCAATGGCAAGGCCTCGTTGCTGATACCTTTGACTTCATTACCAAAGACCAAGGCATACTTCTTAGTTGTATCAACAACAAATGATGACATGTCTTGTGACTCATCTGTTTGTTCGATTCCTATGATTTGAAAATCATTATTCTTTAATTCCTGCAGGGTAGTTTCAATTTGAGACTGATGCTGCCAATCAACAGAGGCAGATGCGCCAATGGCCGTCTTTAGAATCTCCTTATGTGGGGGTGTTGCGGTTATTCCGCAGAGGACTAACTTTTCAATTTTGAAAGCATCGCTGGTTCTGAAGAAAGAACCCACATTCATAGCAGAACGTATATTATCCAGAACTACCACAATTGGAATCTTGTCTATAGACTTAAAATCCTCAATCCCAATACGACCAAGTTCTTCTAATTTTAACTTGCGCATCAGTGGTTAAAGAGAATTAACCATTTCTTTTGCCTTCTTGTACTGCACTGCAGCCTCAACAAAGGCAATAAAAAGTGGATGAGGCTCTTCTACCCTACTTTTTAATTCTGGATGGTACTGAACACCTATAAAGAATGGATGGTCTTCACGTTCTACGATCTCTACCAACCCAGTATCTGGGTTAGTCCCAACAGCTTTCAGGCCATGGGCTTCCATCTCCTCAAGGTAGTCATTGTTAAACTCATAACGGTGGCGATGACGCTCTGATATATGTTCAGAGTTGTACGCATCCATAGCTATTGATCCTTCTTTAAGATCACACTGATAAGCACCAAGCCTCATGGTTCCACCTTTGTTACTGATATTAGCTTGATCTGGCATTAGACCGATAACAGGATTTTTAGTTTCACTATTAACCTCGGTACTACTTACATCATCTAATCCAACGACATTTCTGAAGTGTTCTACAACTGCGCACTGCATACCAAGACAGATACCGAAGAATGGAATCCCTTTTTCACGGACATATTGTATCGCGTGGATCTTACCTTCTATCCCTCGATCACCAAATCCTGGTGCTACCAACACACCATGTATCTTATGGATCTCCAATGGCAGATAAGTATCTTCTAAGTTTTCACTATGTATTGGGATAACATTAACCTTACATTCATTTTCTGCGCCTGCATGGACAAATGCTTCGTGAATGGATTTATACGCGTCAGGGAGTTCATTATATTTTCCGACAAGGACAATGTTGACTTCGTGCTTAGGATTCTTATACTTCGTTAAAAACTCTACCCATCGCTCCATATTGGGACTATGCTTTGGCGTCAACTCTAACTTATCGATGACAATCTGATCCAGCTTCTCCTCTTGCATCAAGACGGGCACTCTATATATAGTATCCGCATCAATCGCTTCAATGACATGCTCTTTTTCCACGTTACAGAACAAAGCTAGCTTCTCCTTGATCTCATCAGTGATATGCGACTCTGTACGGCATACAAGTATATCTGGTATGATACCAGCCATCTGCAATTCCTTAACAGAATGTTGAGTAGGCTTAGTCTTATGTTCTCCAGCAGCCTTGAGATATGGGATTAATGTCAAGTGAATCACAAGACAGTCTTTCTTCTTGAGTTCTCTCTTCATCTGACGAAGAGACTCAAGATATGGCAATGATTCTATATCCCCTACCGTGCCACCCAACTCAGTGATCACAACATCATAGTCTCCATTGGTCTCAAGAAGCTTTATCCTTCTCTTGATCTCATCGGTGATGTGAGGAATGATCTGCACAGTCTTACCCAAGTAAGCACCTTGTCTTTCTTTGTTGATCACCGTCTGGTAAATGCGGCCAGTTGTAACGTTATTGGCCTGAGAAGTCGAGATGTTTAAAAAACGCTCATAGTGACCCAGATCAAGATCTGTCTCCGCACCATCATCTGTAACATAGCATTCGCCATGCTCATATGGATTGAGAGTGCCTGGATCTACATTGATATATGGATCAAACTTCTGGATCGTCACCTTTAGCCCACGGGCTTGGAGCAACTTGGCTAATGAGGCAGATATAATGCCTTTACCTAAGGAAGAAGTAACTCCTCCCGTAACAAAAATAAATTTAGACATAAGTGACAGCAACGTTACGCGGCCTAAAGGTAAAACATCATTTGTCAAGGACCAATAAAACACGGATTAATCAGATATAGAACCGAGATCTAAGAATCGAGAGACGAGAAAGCTAGCGATAGAGGTGTCAGATGGCTAGCAGATGGCAGATAAGAAACATGAGAACAAGGCAGCAATAGGAGCATGGATCAATGAAACAATAGAACTATCTACCCACACAAGCACATAGGACCATAAACACCTAAGCACTCGACAAACCGCTCACCCCACCTATCATACCATTCACTCAATCAACCCTACCGCTTACTCATCCTTCAGATTTACAAGTATTTATGCTCTCATCTTAGGGTTACCGAAACATAAATGATTCTGATATGACAGCAGTAGCACCATCTAAAAGAGAAAGAGAAGTCCTTCATCTCATTGCGGATGAACTAACGACTAAAGAGATAGCCAAGCAACTATACATCAGCTATGAGACAGTACAGACCCATAGGAAGAATTTACTTATAAAGCTTAATGCAAGAAATACAGCGGGATTGATGAGAAGGGCTTTTGAGACTAGGTTGTTGTTGGTAGGATAGAATTTCAGATTATAAAGGATTGTGAATCACAAGATTGTAATCTGAATTTTGCTTCGTCTTAAATTATAGAAATGATAAAAGCAATTACCAAAACGATTCACATTCTAAAACAATATATACACCATATCTAAAGCTTAAAAAATGATACGACTATCAACAACTTCGATCTGCTTCTTTTTAATCCTGACATTCGGATTGAATGGGCAAACTGATAAATCTACTGAAAACTATCCTGGGAATATCCAACTGAAAAGTGGAACGGATTCAGGACTTACATTGGATGCTGGAATTCCAGGCACAATTTCCAATTTCTTCACCACCACTCCTAGTACAATCACTTTAAAAGATGGGGCTGTAACCAGAATTTCAATGCAAGCTGACAGATTAAGTGGAGGCTTAAACCCTATCATAAATGCTCCATTAATTACTTTAACTGGAGACGTCCCAGGTTCTTCTAAAACGTTTATGACTTTCAAAAACGATAGTGGAACCCCGTTTGATACTTGGAACTTCAATATATCTTCTCCAGCACAGGGGAATGGCTCCATATTCGAATTTGTTTATCAAGTTGACGGAGGCAATCCAATAACCCCAGTAACAATTTCAAGTTCTGGACTAAGTAATTCTTCGGACAGAAGGTTAAAAACAAATATCAACACTATAAAATCCGCACTGCCATCTTTGATGAGATTGAATGCAACACACTATAATCGAAAAATCAATCTTAAACAAAGAGAATATGGATTCATAGCCCAAGAAGTTGAGAAGATCTATCCAGATATGGTGAGTGTGGTAACTAAGGAAGATGGAGAAGGACAGTATATGATGAACTACACTCAGTTGATCCCTATATTAACAAAAGGCATGCAGGAACAACAAGGGTTAATTAATCAACAAAATATACTCATTAAAGATCTCCAAAAAAGAATGGAAGCATTAGAAAAAGCAAATTAGAAATGAATGTCACTGGAGGCTTCATGAGTATAAAAAAGATCTTGCCAGTTCTTTGTTTCTTATTCTTCATCACTTCTATCAATGCCCAAGCACCGTTATTAATTGAAGGTCTAGATGAGATAGTGAGATTTCAGACGGATCTATCAAAGTTAACTGGTGGAGTAATAACCTTTAGGTCATCTCCCAATGACTATGTCGGTTATATGGGAATACATAGGGCTCGTCCCGGAGATGTGGAAATAGGCACAACTCTAGGCAACGCAGGCAGTGTGAATATTACCGTTCATGGTGATCCTAAGTTAACCATAAAACAAGATGGCAGTGTTATTATTAAGACACTGCAAGGCCTCCCAGACTCTGGTCCAAGGCCAGTAACAGCAAGTCCAGCAGGTAATCTTCATGCCAATCCAAGCTTGTTAAGTTATACTATACCATGTACTTCTTTGATCGCAAATGATCAAGATGGAGAGTTTACGACGATTGTCAATCCAGTCGGAAACGTTCAATTTATTCAGCATACGGCCAATACAGGAGAATTATATGCACCGATCAGATTACCTAAAAACGTAACTATGCTTCTTGCTACTGTATACTATGTTAACCTTGGGACAAGTAGTGCGAGATTTAGCATACTTCAAGAGCCATTTACTCCTGCGATCGATCAATCACCCATTAATATTACTGGTATTGTATCGCTTCCAGTGGCCGGATCATTTTCAGGATCTAGTGGTATAGATATGGCATCCAAGGTAGTGACATTCAATAACCGCCTATTCCCTTCCAATAGTCTTTTAGGTATCGAAATTAATTGCAGTGATTGTTCTAAATTATTTATCAGGTCTGTGAAAATATTGTACCAGTATCAATAGCCAACTCCCTAACGTATACCATCAAATGAAATTTTTGACCTTTTTCTTAATCTTTTGTTTTCAGATTAGTTTTGGACAGTCGCCACTAATCGTAGAGGGTAATACTGAGCTAGCGGAAATCAAGCTTAATGGCGAACCACCCTGGCACGGATATATGACTTTTAGACCATCTCCAAGTGTTCTACAAGGATATTGGGGAGTTTGGTACAATAGTGCTTTTGATGTAGATTTTGGAACATTCAAATCTCTTAGTAAAATTCACCTTTCTACTAACTTGGATGATAAGTTAAGCATCTATCCAGATGGGTCAGTATACATTAAATCACTTTCAGGAGTAGGCACAAGGAAAGTATATGCTTCAATGTTTGGTCAGCTATCTGCTCCCGCTGAAGACCATCGCATGTTCATAGGCTACTCTGACTTTCGAGCAAACGATGCAGACGGAGAACACATGGAAGTGGTACAATCTCAAAATGGTGTAGAGTTTGTTCAGCATCAAGGAGACTTTGGAGATGACGGAGTATTAGTAGCACCTATTAATCTAAGATCCAATGTTAAGCTTAAAAAAATGGAGGTGAGTTACATAAATAGAGCGAGCAATAATAATGCAGGTAATAGATATGAGATCTGTATCCAATATGGAAAGAAAATACCAGATAATAATCAAGTGACTTTAGATAGAACCACTTGGACCAACCTTGACAAAGGAGGTGCTATAATTCCTTCGACAAGTGAAATTTTTGAAATAAAAAGAGAGTTAATAGATTTTCCTGATATAGTCACTACAAGCGATAGAATATATAGCATTCTTGTGAAATGTGAGGATTGCAATTTACAATATTTGAGAGGCGTCATGCTCACATATTCTGACAACTGATTATCATGTTATTTAAAGAATATAAATATATGCTTAGAAGTATCGTGATAATTATTTTTCTTCCTTTTATCACACATCTTTCTGGTCAAGTGCCACAATTACATATAGAAGGTAGTGGAGAGCTTGCCATATTTCAAAATGACTTATCACTTGGTCATGGAGCAAAATTAGAACTAACAGGATCACAGAACTTTCCATATGGATATGTTGGTGTTCATCCTGATAGGGTATCAGATATGGAATTTGGAGTAACAAATAATTGGGGTGACGTGACTTTCTCATTTTTGAATGTTCCTAAACTTAGAATCACTCAAAGTGGAGACATACAACTATCTAAATTGATAGGGAGTAATTTTGGTCAAATATACGCCTCTCCAGAAGGTAAGTTATCCAAGTTAGAAGGGGAGCAAATTCATACTGTTCATTATGCCTATTTTCGTCCGAGTGAAGAAGACGGAGAGTTTGTTGAGATAGTTCAGCCAGTTGATGAGGTTGAATTTGTGAAGTTTAATGGCAGTACGGGTGTGCTATCTGCTCCCATTCAACTTCAAAGGGGAGCTATAATCACAAAATTTAAAGTCTACTATGTAAACGAATCTAATGCTCAAGAAACTTTCAAAGTTCATATACAAAGAGCTACTTCAGACGCAATTTCTATAAATCAGGCGGTTAGTCCAGCCTTAGATTTACCCGTAGATGGAAATTTCTTTTCAACCAACTTTACGGACGGAGTTATTATTGCTACAAGAGAGCTTAGCGTTGCACCAATAAGGATCGATCATTCTTCATTCTTCTATAATGTTATTGTGGAGTGTACTGATTGTTCAGATCAATACATTAGAGCCATCGATATCATTTATGAATTCTAAAAAGAATACTGAACCAAATAAGTAAAAGGTTTCAGGAAAGTCATGGGAAACTAATGATATATTAGAGCCGTTAACCATCAGATGTATTCATCGCCTCTAATTATTATTTAAAAGATATCCATAGAATGAAGTATAGATGAGTAAAAGTCAAACTATAGGATTCTTAACATTATTATCAATAGCTCTTTTCTTCACTTTAAAAACAGCAGCTCAACAACCTACCTTCCTTCCCATCACCACCAACGACGGACTGTCCCAAAACTCAGTCACCAGCATCACCCAAGATAGTTTTGGGTTTATATGGATAGCTACACAAGATGGTCTCAATCGATATGACGGGACCAACTTTACAAAGTATGATGCCTACTTTGAAGATATCACGTCTTCTACTTTTAGCCAACTAGGTAAGGTATATACTGATCTTCAAAATCGTATCTGGCTCATTACTTCTGACAATAATGTATCTTACTATGAGGAAGGAATTGACTCTATAGTTGTCGTCACTCAACTCATTGATGCGAGTGTAATTATGCAAGGGTCAGAGCATCAGTATTGGGTGGGTAGCTATACGGAGGGTTTGCACTTACTAACATTAAAGAATGGGACAGCAGAATTAAAAAAAATATTAGATGACATTTCCATTGATAACATCTTAAAAGAGGGAAATCATCTGCTACTTTCTACGAATAAAGGGGTTATAAGATATGACATCCAAAATTCTAATTCGCAAGAGCTATTCTCCGAATTATCATCTATACATGTTAGTGACATAATTAGAACAAAAGAAAACGAACTCACTATCTCGACCTATAGTAATGGACTCTTTAGGACAAAAAGTCAAGCCAACCCCAACAAGGACATTACCCTTCCTCCCAACCTGCGCATACAAGACATACATGAAGATCGACGTGGCAATCTGTGGATAGCAACATACGACAACGGGTTATACCAAATACAAGGAGATAACTACAATCACTTTCAACACGATCTGCCTAAAGCCAACGACATAAACTATAATGATATCCTTTGCATATACGAAGATACAAAAGGCAATATCTGGTTAGGGACAGATGGTGGCGGATTCTCTCTATACAGGTCAGGTCAAAAGCCTATAAATAATCTGACAAATCAAGATATTCCTTCAGGAATGGCAGTGGATGTCACACGAAGTATAAGTACAGACAAGAATGGTAATATCTGGATTGGCACTTCCGGTAAAGGTCTCACTTTTGTCGAGAAGAATCAATCAAGCTTTGAACACTATGCTGATGATCAAACTGGAAAATTCTACATACCCAACAATAGAATCATGGCGCTTCGTCATGATCAAGCTGGACAACTTTGGATCGGCACTCAAGAAGGAGGACTATTAAAGTTAGACGATCAAACTAAAAAGATAAAGCAAGTCGACATAGGCTTACCATGCAAAACGATCTGGCATATTCTACCTAAGGACAAAAATCAATTATGGTTGTGCTCAAGATCAGTCGGCCTTATCCTCTTTGACAAACAGAAAAATTTTTGGAAACAATATCTCCCTCCTACATCTCAAAGCCTTCGAGTCATTATAAAAGACAACGCAGGAGGTTATTATATCGGGACTGATGAGGGTTTGCTCCTGCGTTTTGATGAATTCGACGGATCATTTCAACCTATAGACCTTGACATAGAAACAGGTGGAATAAAGTCATTACTCCTCGTAAACGATGATCTGTGGATAGGCTCGCAACAAAAAGGCATTATAATTTATAACACAAAGACTGAAACGACAAAGATACTCAACGAGTCGAATGGCCTACCAAATAAAGTTATCTACTCGCTCTTACAACAAAATGATCGATTCATCTGGGCCAGCACCAATAAAGGCATCTGCCAGATTGATCTTTCAGCTATTGAGAAAGACGAACAAATAGTTGTCAATCAAAAACTTGATCATCAGAATGTATTAGTCAATAATGAGTTCAACACTGGAGCCTATCATAAAGATGCATCTGGCAACTTTTATTTTGGAGGAATAGATGGAATCAATTGGTTTAATCCTGACAACATACTAAAAAATAGAAGAGCAATAGAATTGTTGTTCTTAGAGCTGGTGACAACTCAAAAAAACAACAAAGAAATCACACCTATCCATAACAGTACATCAATAAATATAAATTATAAAAGCCGCAACTTTCAAATTAGGTATACGGACTTAGAATATGGTAATCAACAAAATGTTTCATTTAGATATAGACTGCTAGGATATGATGAAGAGTGGGTCAATAATGAAGGAAATAGACTTATCAGTTTTTCCAATATTCCACCAGGGACATACACTTTACAACTTAGCGCGTCTAACGAGGATGCAGTCTGGAACATCAGACCTCAAGAATTAGAAATAGTAATGGTTCCAGCATTCTGGCAAACATGGTGGTTCAAATTACTTTTAGTATCCTTAGGCATTTTAATTGGATGGTATCTTATCGGTGTAAGGATAAAGTCCATCAAGCGCACAGCTCAACTACAACAAGATCTTGCTCAGTCAGAGGCGAAGGCTTTAAAGGCACAAATGAACCCTCACTTTCTATTTAACAGCCTGAATGCGATTGACAATTATATACTCAACAATGATCCAGCAAAGGCCTCTGACTACTTATCCAAATTTTCAAAATTAATTAGGAAGATTCTTGATAATTCAGATGTGCCCAGTATCACCCTTGAAGAAGAGATTGACATCCTCAAGCTGTATATAAAGATGGAACAGATGAGATTCTCCGACAAGTTTGATACAAATATCAATTTGAAAGGAACTATCAATCCTAGCGGATTAGTGATACCACCCTTGATCATCCAACCATATGTAGAGAATGCCATCTGGCATGGTTTGATCCATCTACAAAAGAAAGGAGCGCTTAACATTAGTTTTTCTATCAAAGATGAAGTCCTTCTTTGTGAGATCGAAGACAATGGCATAGGGAGGCTAAGAGCACAACAGAATAAATCTAAGTCAGCTACTAAAAGAAAGTCGCATGGCATGAAGATCGCTCAAGAACGGTTGAAGCTATTTAGCAAGAATATCCATCAAGAACAACTTGTTATCGTCGATGATCTTAAATCAGCCAATCAACAAGCAATAGGCACTAAAGTGACATTGAGATTTCCTGTAAAGAGGACTACATCATCGAAGAACCATTAACATGGTATATCATACCACTTACGCAATGGATTGGACCACTCACTCAATAATCGGTCTATTAGTTTCATTTTTCATAGCTTTAAGTAGCCAATGTTAAAATCACTGCATCTTAAAAATCATATGACCAATATAAAGACAGATAGATCTATAAGAGCCATCATCGTAGATGATGAAAAAGCCGCATTGACAACCTTAGAGAAGAAGATCAATCTGTACTGTAAGTCTATAAAAGTTGTAGCACTGGCTAATAGCGCTAAAGAAGGACTTCAAGCGATTCAGAACCATAAACCAGATTTAGTTTTTCTTGATATTGAAATGCCATGGATGAATGGCTTTGAAATGCTTGAATGTGTAGGTGATAAGATCGACTTTGATGTGGTTTTTGTGACAGCCTATGACCAATATGCTATCAAAGCTTTTAAAACAAAAGCTATTGACTACTTACTCAAACCTGTAGACAAAGACGACTTAGTAGAATGTGTTGAAAGACTAAAAGGTGAAACAAGTCGCTTTTCTAAAAGAACATTGACCGACCTCAAAGAG
>CALIHL010000209.1 GCA_938022935.1 uncultured Saprospiraceae bacterium | reverse complement strand
CACTTACTTCATCAGATATGATCGTCACTGGATCTGACCATCCCTCTTCTGTTTTTCCACCGTATAATATCTCTGCTCGCTCAGGTCCTTCTACACCAAGAAAGAACTCCTTGCCGTCTTTTGAAAACACAGAACCAAACTACTATCGATCTTCTAAAGAGATGATCCCAGACGCAAATACTTCTGGTATCAATCCAGGTTCTTGCTGACCAAAGTAATCCACCTTTTGAACGGTCGGTTGACATGATACAGCTAGCAATGTGGATAGTACCACAAACGAAATAGCAGAGAGGCAACTTGTAAATAATTTTAGTCGTGCGTGATAGGTCATAGTTGATGTAAGCAGTTATTAGTTGTTGTGAACAGCTATCTATAATTATAAATGCTAAACACTTCCCCTTTCTTATAATCGTCTCTGCCTTGCGGCAGTCTTATAAATGCATCACCATTGAGAAGATTAGCAAGATCACCAGAGCCATTGCCTCTGGCTGGATGGGCATACACTTTTCCATCTTTTCTAATTTCTAATTTCACTTCTAAAAAGTACGTCAAGTCAGGTTTGAAAGTTACATCTTCATTTAGAATGGCTACGGGATTAACATTTGGGGTCAGACCGCTACTCTTCTTGATCCAGTTGATACCATACGTCATCAAGCACATAAAAGATGAGACAGGGTTACCCGGCAATGCAAATACCGTAGCTCCATCAGGATGCACACCAAACCAAAGTGGCTTGCCTGGCCGCTGCGCAACTTTGTGAAATAACTTCTCAACACCACAAGTCGCCAGTGCACCAGGCAGGTAATCAAACTTGCCCTTGGAGACACCACCACTCATGATGAGCAGGTCGTATGACTGAAGAAAAGATCGCAGTCTTTCAATGGTCTCTTGCTGATCATCCCTGATGTGCGCCGTATCACACTCGATGCCCAAGTGCCGGAGTGTGGCTTGTATCCGATAGACATTGCCCCTGCGGATCTGATGTGGCAGCGGCGTTTGGTCGATCTCAACCAGCTCATTGCCAGTAGAGATCACAATCGTCTTTGGTAAGCGAGACACTTGGATGATACTCTTACCAATCGAAGCACCCACTCCGATCTCACTGGCTGATAAAAGCGTACCCGCAGGCACCAACAAGTCACCTTGCTTTCTGTCTTCTCCACGCCAATGAATATTTTGATTTTTACGATACGGTACATTGATCCGCGCCCGACCATCATGGATAACTATATCTTCATATCGGATGATCGTATCGGCACCTTCTGGCAACATGGCACCCGTCATCACCTCAAGACATTGGCTGGGATCATCCAATCGAGATCTCGGGTCTCCAGCTGCGACAACGCCCGCGACAACCACCTCATCCAGATCTATAGAACCTGCATAGTTGACTGCGATACCATCCATCGTCACTCGATTATATGGCGGAAGATCTCGATCACAACGCCAGTCCTCTGCCGATACTCGCCCTATCCCATCACTCAATTGTATCGCCTCAGAACCATATCCCTTAGCGGTTGCCATAACCATCTTACTTGCCTCTTCTACACTGATCATAGGTCTAAATTTACTGGTCTTTATGATAACAACCTCTATCAAGTAGAAGATAGAAAGAAAATATATCTTGTATCTCAATATGGCGACAGACCATATCTAACTGACGGAAGATGAAGGAAATCGAGAAGATCATCAAAGCTTACAATGCCACCAACTGGGATGAAGAGCGAGCTGCTTTAGGCACTGTCGTAAAGGTAGAAGAGTCTGCATATCGTCGGATCGGCGCTCGGATGTATGTCTCCAGCAAAGGCGACTGGACGGGCGGCATCAGCGGTGGTTGCCTCGAAGGTGATGCACTTAAGAGAGCACAGATAGCCATTAACAAAAACCAAAGCTCCATCGTTGTCTATGACACCATGGATGACGATAGCCACCAGATCGGTGTGGGCCTCGGTTGCAATGGTCGCATAGAGGTTATGTTTACCCCGATAGATCCTACAGATACTGCTAACCCAATCGAGTTTTTAAAGACCGTCACAGATACCCGGGAGACTGAGGCGCTGCTCCAGATCTTGAACAATGATAGGGAGCGAGCTGATTCCCTTATCGGGAAATTTTATCCTTACAGCAAGCTCAATGATTTGATCCAGACCACTGGCATCACGCAAGAAGATATCGACAACTCTATCAGCGAAGCCAAAAGAAAAAGAAAGTCACGAGTTTTCAATCTTTCTAATCAGTCAAGAGAACAATTTGAAATATTGGTTGAGCTCATCCGACCTAAGATCAAAGTTATCTGCATCGGAGACAACTACGATGTCAATGCTTTTGTCAGTATCGTCCATGAGATGGGCTGGGAGATCCATGTTGCTGGCAAACTCAGGAAGTTGAGCAAAGAACTCTTTAGTATGACCACTTCTACTTGCGAATACACAGAAGCTCATAAGATCACGATCGATGATCACACGGCAGTTGTACTCATGTCTCATGATTATAAAACAGATTATAATCTCTTACAACACTTCTTAAACCATGATGCCCCTTACATAGGGCTCTTAGGGCCTAAGAAGCGCATGATCAAGATGCAAAACGAACTGGCAGATGAAGGCAAGAAAATCGACTTAGAAAGTATGCCCAACTTATTCGCACCTGTGGGTCTTGACATTGGAGCAGAAAGTCCAGAAGAGATCTCCTTGTCCATAGCTTCTGAGATTATCACTACGCTAAGGCGCAGAGAAGGGACATCGTTGAGGAGAAGGTTGGGGCCTATACATGAAAGAGATTAAGCATCTATGAAGCATGACTAATAGATATGTTGTGATCTCCAAGTGTTGTGATCAGTATTTAAATTTTTGAAGGTTATCTTCTGTCACATCTTCCAGTTTCGAAACCTCTTTTCGCAAATAGTCTTCAAATTCTGTTCTTTCAAATCCCAATTTATCTTTAAGAACATCAAAATAATCCTCTTCACTTCTTCCAGCTTGAAGTGCCTCGAACAAGCCTTTCATTCCTTCCTTTTCGTATATTTTTTTCATTAAAAAACCTCCTATTGCATATCTAAAATCTGTCATGAACTCTCCATTAGGTATATCAGTTTCAAGTTTTGATAATTCTTTAATTTCATATTCAGGATGGCTGGAAAGAAAAGCTTTCAGTTTTTGAAGATGCCAATCAAGTTCATATCCAGTACTTCCACCAAAGAGTGTAGCTATTCCTTCATCAACCCAAGGATGGTATTGTCTTGAAAACTTCACATTGGTATAAAGATGAACCACCTCATGCGGGTAGTAAGCCGAATTATTACCTGCATATATAATAGTATTATAATTGTCTGCCATGCCACCAGACTGTACAGGTTGATAGCTATAAGAAAAGAAGTTCAAGCCCATTAGTTGACCTAAATCTGTGCTGTTATTTGTGACTACGTAGTCAAATTCAATTGGTTCTGTTTCAAACAATTCAGCCGTTCTCCTATTAAACTCGTTCATTTTTTTCGCATCCTCTTCTATGAACTTGTGGTCAGGGTGGACTATATAACTTATCTCTCCTACTTCTCGATTCTCATAAATTTCTTTGTGGTATTGAGTACTATTAAAAAACACATATTCCCCTTCTACCATTTTTGCATAGACAGAAACAATATATTTCAGCTCTACGACTCCTGTGCTATCGTTTTGTTGAGTATACATTGTTTTTAGAAGATAATAATCATTCTTTGCAGGGATCAATCCCATTATAGTACATTGAATCTCTTCATTGTCATTTACTATAGTCCTTAATTCCATTAGTAATGAAACATAAGAATAGTCGGGATAAGGCATATCTTTCTGATCCCAATGGTAGCTTTCCCCCCTTACATATTCTTGTGAGTTGAGATAGTCTTTCCAATTTTCAACAATCTCTTTGAAGTAATCTGTATCTGAATTCTTTACATTTGAATTTACATGAAAGCTAATTTCATTTGAGGATTCAGAGTCTGTTTGGCTATGACAAGATGTTAATAGTAGGAGCAGATTTAGTATTAGAATCGTTTTTTTCATTCTACCATTTTATTTGTAAAAGCCATCTATATTATTCTAATGATTTAGATAAATGCAGGAATTGCAATTCGATTCCGAATTTATGGTTTTCTTTAAATAATGTGTGTTAATAAAGTGTAAACTACGCGGGATGAAGTGGTGCTGATTGAGTATAACTCATGAGCAAGGCACTGTCTGATAGATTTCTTTTTCGTCTATGATTAAAAGTCGATCATGTGAGGATGAGAATGATATGGCACTGAAATCCGAGTATTGCGTTGATATTTTCAATATCGTATATCAATTGTTTGCTTACCTTCTTAGTGATCCATGTAAACCATTAATGAAATTAATCTGTGATTCAGACAATCTGAACAAAGTAAAATGGGAGATCAAAGTAAATTAACCTGAGCATAAACAACAACTCCTACCCTTGTTGTTCAAAAATAATATTTCTTCCCAGGTTCTTCTTATACATGTCCTTTGGAAGAAGCAATCTGTTGGCAGATGAACGATAGCTTTTATTATCTGGATTGAGGATACATTCGAGTTGATACTCAATCATTTTTTCAAAAGGAAGCAGGAAGTCTTTCGTCTCGCATTCTTCTACATCAGCGTCATTCAATAAATTCAAGACAGTATAGACAGACTCAATCGTACTAAGGCATAAAGAATCTGGTTGCTGCTTAATAACAAATTTTGATTTGATGTTGTTATCAAAGCTCACTCTTTTGAGTTGGTGCAAGTTCTTGCTTAGTTTAAGCATTTTGCGGGCACATGGCCATGTACCATCAAGAATGAAGAGGTTTGTGCTGTCACCTATATACGAATTTATCTCAGAACTTGTCTCGACCGACAAATTGAAATTGTCTTTTCCTGGATAGAGCAGGCAAGAACAACTTCCATCTTTTGTCAGTAGTTCATTTACACGATCATTATTGGTAAAATCGACTCCAACTATAATTTCAGAATTTTCAAGCTGAAGCTTAGTCATATGGCCCGTTCCGTTCTTTTCTTTCTTATACTCCTTCGGGTGCATCAAAATAATAAAACGAGTATTGGTCCAGAAAGAACGAATGTGTCTACAAATACACGAGCTTGCCGGTCTCTTGCATTTATAACATTTGGTTCTTGTTTTTTTTCTTTTTACTTGCAAGTTGTATATCTCTTTATTACTCTGACTGGGTGCAATGCAAGATAACTAATCCTAAACCGATCTAAATGTTGGCAAGCCCTCTGTGACCCTACCAGCATCGTTTTTATTGATTTTAAAACTAACATCCTTTGTTGTGGTGAATAACAGTACAGATGAAAAAGACTTTTTAAGATGTGACCTTACGATCACATATGCCTCTTCCAATGTCAGCTCGTCTTCTTGATCCTCTGTCTCTGGAGACCTGTATCTAAACTTAAGTAAAACCTTAAAACCATCTTCAGAATAGATTGGTCTAAGGAATATGTTCCTCAAGTTAGGCCTACCAATAGTTTTTGCCATTGTTAATTTTGCAAAAATGCCTTCTTCTACGCTTTTTATTACCTCTTTCCAAAAAAGGTCAAACACTTCATAAAAGGGCATAAACTAAAGATTGTTGAAAGGGTTATTTAGTGTTCAAAAGTAAGGGTAATAATTAGCAAATGGCCTGATTATCTTTATTCTGATGGAGTTACTGATTGAGCTGAGTCGAAAGTAGCGAACATTGGACTTCGAATACGATCAGTCGGTATGCCTTTTCCTTGTAATAAACCAATTGATAAGACTTAGGTATTAAGTTCCTGTTGGAGAAAATAAAAAATCAGTTGGGTTATCAATCTCATATAAATATTGATGGCCCTTAGTTTCTTTATTGCAAAAGGGTTCCAAGAGTTTTAGAATGTTGATAAACCCATCTAATGTTAGCGCACATACAAAATTTTTGTTGTCATCGCTGAGTATACCTTCATCCGTTTTGAAAAGTCCCAGAACCAAGTTGTACTCACTTTCTTCGATAAAATCAACTTTAGACAAATCCAGTCTCTGATTTCTATTCACTATTACATCTCGAATAAGATCTCTAAACAAAATAGCTTCGCTCATATCAAAATTGTAGAGCCTTAGAATGTTTTCTCCGTATGCATTATAGTTGT
>CALIHL010000208.1 GCA_938022935.1 uncultured Saprospiraceae bacterium | reverse complement strand
GGCATGTGGCAGTATCATTTATGTAAAACATGATGCTACAGGTTTTATCAACAATGGGAGCTCTTGGACAAATGCTTATATCGATCTCCAATCAGCTCTTGATGAAGCTGAAGCTTGCCCTGATATCCAGGAGATATGGATCGCAGGAGGAGTCTATTTGCCGACGGTCGATATAGGAGGGGGTGCAGGATCGGGCATTCAAAATTTATTATTCAATATTGACTTTGATATTAGAATATTAGGTGGCTTTTGTGGATGGGAAACCGAGCTCTACGAAAGAGTAAAATATCTATGTCCAACTACACTTAGTGGAGATCATAACCAAGATGATGTCCTAATCCTTGACAAGACTAACCCCGACTTCCCATTTTCCAATGATGCCGATAATAGCTATAATGTTATGAGGATGAAAAACCTCTCTTCGGAGACCCTGTTAGATGGAGTTACAATATCAGGTGGAGATGCTGATCATCCGAATACTTTGTCAAAACAAATAGGCGGAGCAATATTCAATGATGCACGTGGGTTGAACAATACTTCAAGTCCACAGATTAAAAATTGCGTTTTCCAATATAACAAATCAATAAAAGGTGGTGGAGCAATTTATAATTATGGCGTAAATGGTTACGCTTCTCCAACAATTATTACATCTCAATTTAGATATAATAGCTCAATTGATCATGGAGGTGCATTTTATAATCACGCAAGTGGGTCATTGTACTCTAGTAGCCCTAATTTTACAAGTTGTTTATTTGAGCATAATATTTCTGGTGACTTTGGAGGAGGATTTTATTCTCTTCACGAATTATCAGCATCGGCGGCCCCTATGTTCTCTCAATCGACATTTGTTTATAACGAGGCGAATCTAGGAGGAGGATTGTTTGTAAATAGATCCTCTGGAATGGCTGTCAATAACATAGTTGTCAAAGGCTGTATCTTCTTTTTTAACAATGCAACAGATGATCAATCGACGTCTTCGTACGGCACAAATAACATAACAATTACTCCTCAATATTCATTATATCCAGAAGCAACTGTAGATCAAATAAACTTCAACACGAATGCCAACCCTCTTTTTGTAAATAGTAATTCAAATTATCGACTTACATCATCATCGCCTGCCATTGATAAAGGAGAGGTAGGTTCTGGGTTTCAGCTGTCGAGTACTAATCGAGATCTTGATGATAATGCTCGCAGACTAGGAAGTTTGAAAGACATAGGTGCTTATGAATTTTTAACATGCCCCGCTGGCGATAGAATATATGTAGATGCTAGCTCAACTTCTTTTAGAAATGGGGCAACACCTTCATCTGCTCTATCCAGTATTAATATGGCATTAAAGATGGCTTGTAATTGTGATGGATCACCAGTTGTTGATATTGCGGAAGGGAGATACGTACCTCATCGACTTAAGGATTTGTCGATTGATGAAGATAAGACGAAGTATGTATTTGAATTAGAATGTAGCATGGAGCTAAGAGGTGAAGGCAATACAACGCTGTCTGGAGATATATTGAATAATGATGAGTTTTTTAATAATATTATTAATGGCCCAGACAGGGATGATAACTGTCGATTATTGATCAAAGCTACAGGAATCGAAACTATAATATTAGACAGTCTCAGGATAGAGTCTGTCCAGGAAGAAGCGGTGAAAATAGAAGGAGGAAGTATAGGTTTGAACATAGCCGTGAGTAATAGTGATTTTAGTTATAATTATTCAGATGTTATTTCAGTAAATTCAAATACCTCCAGTAATACCCATAGTGTTACTATTGAAAACTGTAGATTCACTCGAAATGAGTCAGCATCATCAACTTCAGACGACTGCGTTAGTGTGAGAATGAGTGGGCAAACTGAATTACAAATTTGTAACTGTGATTTTAGGAGTAATTCAATGGGAGGAGTTTTCATTAGTCTAAAGGATTCTTCTACCAGTAGAATTGAAAGGTGTGATTTTCGTGAAAATACTTCCTATATCGGAGGGGGAATAGAGATAGATGATATCTTGAGAGGTACATCATATCATAAAGTTACTAATTGCACTTTTGTAGATAATATGGGAGAAAATGCCGGCGCTGCGATATACGGAAGAAGAACTCATGATACCAACATAGAGATTGAAAGTTGTACTTTTTTTAGAAACTACACGGATGCACTTACATCTGGAAGTGTCAATTTCTTTAACAATTCAGGCAGTGCAAAGATAAAGGATTGTATTTTTTGGGAAAATACAAATCAAAGTGGAAGCATAGATGTCTCAGGAGATATGGATATTTCATATTCTATGTTGGGTATAGAAAGTTGCCCCAGCTCTTCAGGTGTTCGTTGTAAAGAGGTTATGCTATATAATGTTGATCCGATGTTCAGATCTGAAGGTGGGACATTTGGAGCAGATCTCAATCTAAACGCAACTTCGACAGCAATTAATAGAGGGTCCAAAACGGCATCAGGTGCAACTGGTTTAGACTTTTCTGGAAACTCTCGGATAGAATCTTCACGCATAGATCTTGGTGCATATGAGCGCCAATCAGTAGATTGTCCTGATGTAGTAGTCAATCCAGTAGTAGCACCAGAAACGCAGATGGACTTATCAATAGTTGCTCAGACTTCGATAGAGTTATCTCAAAACTATATTACTCCAACAACCGGCGCACTTTTTATTGATGCACCTCAAACAAGTATTTATCCATCTTTGGAAATAGAAGAAGGAGCTATTATGGAGGTTTATATTTTTGGGTGCAATGATTGAGTAAGGTTGAGTTGACGTAATATTCAATTTGCAGAGGCCATGAAATCCCTGTTTCGAGTGATGTATTAAGGTTACAGAAGAACTACATTGACGCTAAAAATTATTATGCGTTATATCTTAAGTTTTATTCTTGTCAGCTTTAATCTTTCTTTTTTAATATCTCAAGATCCAGTTACCCAAATAGAAGGAAATATAGAATTATATCCTTTATCACCTAACAAGGATCTGTCCTCATTACATATTAATACTAATATCATTGTGCCTAATAGCCTGGGTAATATAGGCAACACATTTGTAGGAAGTAATGCAGGGAAGGATAATGTTTTTGGAATAGGTAACTCTTTCTTTGGAAGGAATGCGGGAACTAGTTCAACAGGCTCTGGTAATTCTTTCTTTGGCAGGGCTTCTGGGGAGGCTAATAAGGGTGGTTCAGACTGTTCTTTTTTTGGAGAATTCTCAGGATATCAAAATACCACTGGTGAATATAATTCTTTCTTTGGCAGGAATTCTGGGAGAGGTAATGAAACAGGAGGATACAATTCCTTCTTTGGTATTAATTCTGGCACATTTAACAAAAGTGGAAATGGTAATGTAGTTATAGGTGCCTATGCTGGCCCTACGCCCGATAATGATGATAAAAATTTTCGATTATACATTGATGTTATTGAGCCGTTAGCGGGAAACGGTAATGATCGCCCACTGATTTATGGAGAGTTTGATAACAATCGAGTTTTTGTCCATGGTGACTTTAAGGTAAATCGTACTGATGGTTTTAATGTTCTTGATGTGGATGAGACGAGTGGCAATGTTGTTCTTAATTTTGGTAGGCTAGGAATAGGTGTCCAACCAGGAGATAATAAATTGAATGTTAATGGTAAAATATTTGTCAATGGTACGGCTACTAAAAGCTCCACAGGAGGTTGGATTGTCAATTCTGATGCACGACTCAAAAAAGAAATTATGCCACTCGACAGCTATGATATTTTGCATAAAGTAATTCAGATGCAAGGTGTCTCTTATCGATGGAATGACAACGAGACGGGTTATGATAGACCTGATGGTGTAAAGTTTGGCTTCATCGCTCAAGACTTAGAAAAAGTATGGCCATCAAAAATTTCTACAGATCAAAATGGTTTCTTACAAACTTCATACGGGGATTACGACCCGATGTTTGTCGAGGCCATCAAGGCACTTGCAGATAAGAACGAAACACTCGAAAACAAGGTAGAATTTTTAGAAAAAGAACTTCAAGAACTAAAAGAACTCATGCTTCAAAAGTTTGATTAACAAGTAAGAAGCATATTATCAATACTTGATCGAATACAATTATAATGTAGGCTCACAATAGAACCTAATGACATGATGGCTCACAACATCACCTCTGGTACCTTATTACCCAATATGACAGCACCTGCAGTCCGCATATTACTTCTTGAAACCATGCCATGTTGTGTGACTACATTCATATCGCGGAGTAGTTCTGAAAACTTACTTGTGTCCCAGATGGAAGACCCTCCTGCGATCTTGTATGCCTCTTGCACTGCTTGATGTGCTAAGTCGGTGGCTTGTGCAGATGCCAATCTGATGTTAGCTTTCATCTCTATGCTGCAAGGTCCAGTGAGTACTTCTTTTTCCGCATTGGATATAGTCTCTTTGAAGAGAGCGGCTGCCGCCAAATATTTGCCACAGACCTCTGCTATCTGCATTTGATATTCTGGTCTTGCTGATAATGGTTTGCCTTGCCCAAATGGACTTTTCAATTTAGAAAATGAAATGAGTTCGTCTACTGTTCTTTTTGCAAGTCCAAGTCCAACCGAAGCAATAGAAATTGACAATGCCCCTAAAAATGAAAAACGATAAAGCGGTTGATCGATCACTGCTTTTTTAATTGGAAACCATGACCAACGGTCGTCTGGAATAAAAAGATCTTCTACTTTATAATCTATACTATGTGTACCTCTTAGACCCAGTACTTGCCAGTTATCTATCATCTCCACTTCTTCGGGCATGAAAAACGCAATGGCGGTGCCATGTATCTCTTCTCCTTTTTTGATCATGATGCCACCGACGATATGAGAGCAATGTGTGATGCCTGATCCCCATGACCATCGACCACTTACTTTAAGACCGCCATCAACTTGCACTGCCACACCAGCTGGTCCAGCAAAACCTCCAATCATAGCCAAAGGATCTTCAAATAATGGCATTGCCTTCTCTTCTTTAAGAAATCCTGAGAATAAAGAAGAACACCCAGTGACACCTGTCACCCAAGCCAATGAGCCATTGTGATATGCCAATGTCTGTAGTACCTCTGCCACTCTTGATACGAGAGCCTCCTGGCCACCATAAGTTTTAGCAGCCCATAGTTTAACAAGTCCAGCTTCTTTGACTTTGTCCATGAGATCAACTGGGATGTTTCTTGATTCATGAATCTCCGCTTTTCTACTTTCTGCTTCCTGTCCTAGGATTTGTTCAATTTTCATATTGAGACTTTGTGACCGTTTGTCATTGTGTGGCATTTAAGTTAATACATTTGACGAAAGTCATAATACTACTAAAGCATAGAATAAAGTATCAGAATGAGTGATCATCAGTTTAGTAAGTCCTTCACGCTGCCATGTGGTGTTGAGGTTAAGAATAGAATAGCAAAGTCAGCACTTAGTGAAGGGATAGCAGAGCCAGAAGGAAGACCATCTGAAGCGCTGTTCAATCTTTATGAGCGATGGGGCAAAGGTGGAGCAGGTATCCTATTTACAGGCAATGTCATGGTGGATAAGGCTCACTTGGTGAATGCTAATGTCATGATCGCAGAGAATGAGAGCTTTCTGGATGATTACAAAGTCTTGGCAGAACGAACCCAGCGAGAAGGAACACACCTGTGGATGCAGATCAATCATCCTGGGAGACAATCACCGATCTACTTAGA
>CALIHL010000207.1 GCA_938022935.1 uncultured Saprospiraceae bacterium | reverse complement strand
GACATAGGAAAGCTTGTTGTGGAAAAAGTGCCGAACAAAAATGTATATCGATATAAGATCGGACACTTTGCTAACAAGTTGGATGCTGTACGTGCGCTTACACAGATTAGGAGTCGAGGATTTGGGGATGCGTTTATAAATAAGAAAATATAGTCGATTTGCAAAAGAATCTAAATGGCTCTATAGAATCGGAGAATTTAATTTTCCGATTCTATAGAGCCATTTACGTACCACAATTCCCCTACCACTCCACAACCACCTCACCAAACCCTAACGGCACCACTACCCCATCAATCACCGCTCCATCAACCTTAACACGAAGGCCTTCAGCAGGCACACCATGCAAATCCAACTTCACTCGATCATACGAAGGTTGATAATCCCCTTCTACACTTTGCGTGATCTTTAAGAAACCATCGCCTCCTTCTAATGTATATGTAGCATATCTGAAAGCTCCAGTTTGGTATTCGTAACCATTGTGGGCATCCTCATAAAAATTAGAAACTTCTGTTCCATTTTTATAATAGACAGAAAGTGTGATCTCTTCTATCTCTTTTTCTCCTACGTATTGTTGTACTGGATATAATGGGATGATCGCTCCTTCTTTTATAAAAACGGGATAAGTGGATTTGGTCAATGGGAAGGTAGTGGTCTGACCTCCATTTTCTAATTTGTCCGTCCAGTAGTTGTACCATTTCCCTTGAGGAAGATAGACTTCTTTAGATTGTGCCATCTCCTTGCTGATCGAAGAAGTGAGTATGTGGTCTCCACATAAGAACTCATGGTCGCGGTTATGTGTATCTACATCATGCTGATCGTAAAACGACAGTGGCCTTAAGATCGGTACACCAGTACTATGGTGCTGGTAAAAGGCTGTATAATGGTATGGCAACATGCGGTACCTCAACTCGATCGCTTCTCTAAACAAATCAAGCGCCTCCTCTCCAAATGACCATGGCTCTTGATCGCCATCGTCTTGGCTACTATGCACCCGACAGAATGGATGGAAGATCGCTAACTGAATCCATCTTACAAACATGTCAGGTGTAGGATGACCGATAAACCCTCCGATATCAGATCCTGCAAAAGAAACACCACTGACGGCGAGTCTTTGACATTGTATATTGGCCAACCAGACATGCTGCCAAGTAGCGATGTTGTCTCCAGTCCAAACACTTGAGTATCTCTGTAATCCAGAATATCCAGACCGTGTGATGATCAGTCCTCTTTTATTATTACCATGCTTCTTGACACCGTCATAGGTAGATCTCGCCATCTGCATGCCATAGACGTTGTGTGCCTTACGATGGCTGGTGATATGACCGTCATAGTCAAACATCACATCGTCAGGCATCGTCTTAGACTCTACTTCAAATAGTGCTGGTTCGTTCATGTCATTCCACACGCCAGCAACACCTAGATCATCGATCAATCCTTTGTATAGATCTGCCCACCAATCACGCACTTCTGGTTTTGTAAAGTCAGGGAAGTAACAATCGCCTGGCCACACCTTGCCTTCTGCATATGGGCCATCTAAGCGCTTACAGAAGTATCCCTTCTCCAGTGCTTCTTTGAATACCGGATAGTCATGATCCTTCTTGATACCTGGATCGATGATCACCATGGTTTTAAATCCTTGATCCCTAAGATCATCGATCATCTTCTTAGGCTCAGGAAATCGCTCCTTGTCCCAAGTAAAACATCTAAACCCATCCATATAATCGATGTCCAGATAGATCGCATCACAAGGGACACGCATTTCGCGCATCTTGGTAGTGATGTCTCGGACTTGAGATTCTGGATAGTAACTCCACTTACATTGCTGGAAGCCAAGCGACCATAGAGCCGGCATATCTGCCACGCCCGTCAACTGGGCATATCGCTTGTTGACATCGAGTAATTCTGGCCCTGCGATGAAGTAGTAGTTCATCTCTCCGCCATGCGCCCAAAAGCTGGTCGCAGCGTTTCGCTCATTACCAAAGTCAAAGAATGTTCTAAATGTGTTATCAAAGAAGATCCCATATCCGATGCCTTTGTGAAGGCCATAATAGAATGGTATGTTCTTGTATAAGGGATCCCAGCCATAGTCGTAACCATAGCAATCGGTACCCCAGTTTTGAAATCTCTTTCCCTTCAAGTTCAGCTCTGAGGGTTTATCACCAAGACCATAATATACCTCTGATGGATAAACTTGCTTGGACATCTGTACGATGTCATTGCCTGTGTCATCATCATCTTCATAATGGAAGCCTTTCTCATCTTTGTTGATCACATTGTCATCAAGATCTAAGAAGGTCACTAAGAAGTCCGCTTTGTTGATACGGCATTTGACGGCAGTCGTACTGATCTCTATGACATCAGGTCCATCGTTAAAGTTGACCGTTCCAGGATCCTTTTTAAACTTTGGATCGAGGGCATATGTAAAGTCTTCTTGAAAGTATAATTCTGAGCCATATCTTACTCTGATGATCTGTGGAGTGATAGGTTCTATTCTTATGATGACACCATTGTCACTGGTTGCCTCGAGTCTTCCGTCTTCCCATTTGGAAGAGGTCATTGATCCGGGAAAAATTTCAGTTTTGTTCACTTGCGCTAATCTTTAAGATAATTCTAATAGGCAAGGACGGCTACGACACTGCAAGATCCTATACCTGATTCATACTGACAGCCGCAAACATAAGACAAAGGGCAATGATATGCGGTATCTAAGCGCCTATTTTGGTGTCATCAGGTATACTCGCTCCTTTCTTTACGATTACGATGCCTTGACGGACACAGTAAGTGTCAGTCTCTATGTCTTCTAAAGCTTCAGAACCCACGATGGTACAATTGTCACCGATGCGTGCGTTCTTATCAACTATCACATTCTTCAAGTAGCAGTTCTCACCAACACCTAAAAGCTTCAGATCTGGATTAAGCTCCAAGTCATTGAGCGTCTGATAGTAGTCTATACCCATGATAATTGTATGACTGATCTTCGTCCCCTTCCCTATCCGCGATCTCACGCCAATCACAGATCTTTCTATCTCTTCAGCATGGATGATAGCTCCACTTGAGATGAGCGCTTGATTCATCTTAGTGCCAAATATCTTAGAAGGCGACAACATTCTGGAGTTGGTAAACACCCTATTGACATTGTCATATAGATTAAACTCTGGGAGATAATCTGTGAGCTTTAGATTAGCCTCAAAAAAGGATGCGATGGTTCCTATGTCTGTCCAATAGTTACCAAAGGCATAACTCGTCGTTTTATAATCACTGCTCTCTACTGTATATGGTATGATCTCTTTACCAAAGTCGAGCGCTTTTGGGTTTTCACCAAATAATTTACTCAGTACACCAACTTTAAAAACATAGATTCCCATCGAAGCTAGGAAGTGTTTATCTTGTTTGGCGTATTCTGGTGCTACTTCAGACTTCCAATTAGAAAGTTCTTCCATCGGTGGCTTCTCTACAAAGTCATCGATCACACCGTCACCATTCACTTTCATGATACCAAATGCCGTAGCATCCTTATCAACAACTGGTATAGTCGCTACGGTTAGATCTGCTTCTTGTGCTTCATGAAAATCAATAATCTTTCTAAAATCCATCTGATACAATTGATCACCAGAAAGAATCAAGACATTATCAAATTTATGCTTATCTAGATGAACGACAACCTGTCGAACGGCATCTGCTGTGCCTTGAAACCAGTCCATATTCTCAGCTGTCTGCTCAGCCGCAAGGATATCTACAAATCCTTTAGAAAACTGATCAAATCGATAAGCATTCTTGATATGCTGATTAAGTGATGCCGAGTTGAACTGTGTGAGCACAAACATCCGATTGATCTCAGAGTTGAGGCAATTAGAAATTGGAATATCAATCAATCTAAACTTTCCAGCAATGGGAACGGCAGGCTTCGACCTATGGCCCGTTAGTGGATACAACCTCGACCCTACTCCTCCTCCAAGAATGACAGCTATTGTGTTTTTTGCACTCATGTTACCTAGTTAATTGATTATAAATACGAGCATATTCTTTTGCAGACTTAGTCCATGAGAAGTCCATCTTCATGGCCTTGCTCCTCAATTTTTTATATCTTTTTTGGTCCTTGTACAGATGCAGGGCCCTACCCATGGCATGTGTCAAGTCATCGACACTATCATAGTCAAATGACACCCCCAATCCTCCTGCCTCAAAATCCACTACTGTATCCTTTAGTCCACCTGTATTTCTTGCTATAGCCAACGCCCCATACCTCATAGCGAACATTTGGTTGAGCCCGCATGGCTCAAACCGAGAAGGCATCACTATAAAGTCTGAAGCTGCATAGATCTGATGTGCCAAACCTTCGTTATAACCGATAAAGCAGGCTACTCGCTCTGAGTATTTATCTCGGAGTTCTTGGACTTTCTTTTCTATAAAAGGATCACCCGAACCTAATATAAAAAAGTTAACAAAGCCAAAGCGAGCCAATACTCTTTCTATGGCCGGCACCAAGAGGTCTCCGCCCTTTTGATGGGCAAATCTTCCTATGAAACTAATCAATGGGATGTTGTTAAGGTGATACAGCTCTGAGAGTATATCAGCCTTATTGACTTTTTTAAATTGATCCACCGTAGTCGTCAACTTATTAGAAAGAAGTTCATCGGTCCGCGGATCCCAAACTTCATTGTCTATACCATTGAGTGTACCAGAAAACTTATCAGGTTCTTTCTCACTCATAAATTGCAAGGCTGGCATATGCTCCTTCATCTCATCAAGGTAACTGGGAGAGACAGTATTGACATGATCTGCAAATCGCATAGCGGCTGCTACAGCATCCATGTATCCATCCCACTCTATATGCTGACTAAACTTCGGTGAAAACTTAGGAAGCAGATCCAACCTTGTCCAAGGATATCTACTATTGTAAGCACCATTGTGAATAGTATAAAAGGTAGGGGTATCTTTTAACCTTTTAAACGTCTCAGTCTTCTTCATCAAGAAAGGGATAAACCCTACTTGATGATCATGACAGTGCACAAGATCAAAAGAGACTTTAGACTTTGGGTCATTGAGCCACTGCATAGCACTTCTTTGAAAAGCAATATTGCGCTCCGCCTCATCTTGAAAGCCATGACCAAACTCATTAAGATAAATAGAATCTCTATCAAAACGCCCCGGTATATCGATGCAATAATAGTCAAATGATAAAGTGCCTTTCTTTACTTTATAAATATCAAAAAGGGTACTCTTCCCTTCCATTTCAAATGAACCGGAGTACACATTTCTAAAAGTCTGTTGATCAAACCATGGGAGCTTATATCTGGGCGTCACAACTGTAGGAACCCAACTCTGATCGATCAAGTACTTAGGCAATGCACCTACTACATCAGCCATTCCACCTGCTTTAGCAGCTGGGTAACACTCTGTTGATATATGTAAGACTTTCTTTTTTGCCATTTTTCTAATTACCGTTTTTATAATTTCAGTTTCTACCCAGCACTACTTCTTTGCCTTCATGATGGTTACTCCCAGTGGAGGCAACTTTATGTCTACACTATGTGTATAACCGTGAGCATCTATCGTTTCACTCTTGGTATTCTTATTAAGACAAGTGCCGCTTCCCCAATATTTATAATCATTACTATTGAAAACTTCTACCCATTCACTCTCTTCAGGAACTCCTACTCGATATGATTGATGAGCCGTTGGTGTGAAGTTACATACAACAAGCAGCATCTCATCTTCACTATGTCTAATATAGGAAAGCACGCTGTTCTTATGATCAGTATGATCTATCCATTGAAAGCCTTTAGGTTCGAATGAAAATTGATGCAATGCTTTCTCTCTTTTATAAAGTCCATTGAGCTCTTGGATCATTTTCTTCATGCCATCATGTGGTTCATGATCCAAGAGATGCCATGCGATACCATCATCCACACTCCATTCAGTGGTTTGTCCGATCTCATCGCCCATGAACAGTAGCTTATGGCCAGGATGACTATACATGTAAGCATAGAGCAGTCTGACATTGGCAAATCGCTGCCATTCGTCTCCAAGCATCTTGTTGACCAAAGATCTCTTGCCATGCACCACTTCGTCATGTGATAGTGGCAACACGTATGATTCTGAATAAGCATACGCCATACTAAAGCTGACCTCATTGTGATGATGCTGGCGATGTATCGGTTCGCGCTCCATATATCTGAGCGTATCATTCATCCAACCCATCATCCACTTATAACCAAATCCCAATCCACCTTCATGAACAGGCTTGGATACACCGCCAAATGCAGTTGACTCCTCTGCCATCATCATAATGCCAGGGTGAGCGCCATAGCAACTCTTATTGAGCTCTTTTAAAAAAGAGATAGCGGCGAGGTTTTCGTTGGTTCCGTATTCGTTAGGATCCCACTCCCCTTCATCGCGACTATAATCGAGATAAAGCATCGAAGCTACTGCATCTACCCGTAGTCCATCTATATGATATCTATCCAACCAAAAGTGCGCGCTTGATAGCAAGAATGATTGCACCTCTGGTCGTTCATAATTGAAGATGAGGCTATTCCAATCTGGATGAAATCCTTTTTTAGGATTAGGATGCTCATACACCTTCGACCCATCAAAGTCAGCCAGCCAACTTTCATCTGAAGGAAAGTGTGCTGGCACCCAATCCAAGATCACGCCGATCCCAGCTTGATGTAGTGCATCGACTAAACCCATAAAGTCTTGTGGGCTTCCAAACCGACTGGTAGGTGCGAAAAAACCAGTAGACAAGTAGCCCCAAGAAGGATAGTAAGGATGCTCAGTCACTGGCAGAAACTCAACATGAGTAAATCCCATATCAGCGACATATTCCACCAAGTCTTCAGCCAGTTCAGCGTAGTTTAATGAAGTCTGATCTGCCTTTTTCTTCCAGCTACCTAAATGCACTTCATAGATCGATACGGGCTCAGCATAAGAGTTAAACGCAGACCGAGCCTTTAGCCAAGTTTTATCTTCCCATTCATACCAAGTATCCCACGTGATAGTAGAAGTCTGCGGAGCCATCTCAAAAAAGAGTCCATAAGGATCCGCCTTTTCTCTCACTATGTTGTCATAATGACTTTGGATGCGATACTTATACAACTCACCTCGATTGAGATCAGGGATAAATCCTTCCCAGATACCGCTGCTGTCCCACCTTACTTGAAGATCGTAACCATGACCATTCCAATAGTTAAAATTGCCAATGACTTGTACAGATCTGGCCGCCGGTGCATACACTGCAAAGTAGGTCCCTTTACGGCCATCAACTTCTATCTGTCTACTTCCTAACTTATCATAAAGCTGTGTGTGCTGCCCTGACTTAAACAAGTATATGTCATACTCCGTCAGTATACTATGAGCGATCACTTTATGAGCCATGCAGTTGTTTTGATTTATTTGTCCACTTTCGTAAATATAGTTTTTGTGAGATAGATAAACGAAAGGAAAATGAAGCGGCTTTGTTATAGCCAAAGAAGGATATAATGATATATTTTGACGTAACTTCCATAAGCAAATCCAAGTCAAAAAGCTTAAAGTGCTAAGACAAAAATGAATGATACCACTTATGATGAAACACAAATTATTTTACTCTCTCATCATCATAATCATAGGGACATCTTGTATGAATACGAAGAAAACTCTAAAGACAACAAGCCTAAAAGTAATGACCTACAACATCCGTCATGGGGTTGGACTGGATACCATCTTGGATTTGTCTCGTTCAGTTAGTGTGATACTATCGCAATCACCTGATATATGTGGCCTCCAAGAGATAGATAATTACTGCTTGCGTTCAGATAGTATAGGTCAAACAGAATATCTGGCCAAAACAACCAACATGACCGGCACCTTTGGAAAGTTCATGGACTTTCAGAAGGGCCAATATGGCATGGCTACATTAACTACAAAATCTATTATATCAACTAAGGTATTAGAATTGCCAGAAGGGAAATATGAACCACGTTCATCCATCGTCCATGAATTGCAAATAGCAGACGATTGTATAATTTCATTTGCAAATGTTCACTTTGATTGGCTCAGTGACGAGTCGGGGAAAGTCAGTCGACTCAAACAGTCTAAAACCTTAGTAGAATATTTAGATTCACTAAATCGTCCAACCATTGTCACCGGTGATTTTAACTGCATGCCAGATTCGCCTACAATGACATACTTTGCCAGTCAAGGATATCAGTTTGTAACAAAAGGTATAGACAACTTGAGCTTCCAAGGTTCGAATAAAGTCGAGATAGATCATCTTATTTTTAAGAACATAGACAATATAAAATTCAAAAAGAAAAATGCATATCTGCTAGATGAGCCTGTAGTATCTGATCATCGACCATTTATAGTTGAGTTAGACATTACCTTCTAAGTAAGTACTAAACTGATACAACCAACAATTGCAAAAAGGACTTGGATTATAATTCGACTACTGGAATATCATTTCACGACAGTGATATCTCCAGCTAGCTGTCTCGGCTCAACATCAGCTAACACTTCTATAAAGTAAACGTACACACCGATCATATGAGAGCCGGGGACCCAGCCATCGTCGGCTACATTGGTGTTGATTCTTTCTTTATGAAATACTCGATTACCCCAACGATCAAAAACACTCAAGTTATAAAGGAATGAATACTCTCGACTCACATGCAAAAACAATATCTGATTGACAGGATTGTTAGGGGCTTGCTTCATCAAAACATTGGGTACATAAAAGTCAATGATTGGATCAACGAAAAAATCCAGTGTGCCATCAATCTCACATCCGTATTCATCAAGGATATAAAGATCGTAGGAGTTATCCTCTGCTATATTGATAGTAGGATCTAAACAGTTGTCACAACTTAGACCTTCACTAGGTGTCCATAGGACTTCAGACACTACACTATTGACGTCTACGTCAATCGGATAGTCTAAGTATGGCCTGATGCTATCCTCTCTTATGATGTCCAATTCTAATTGTGGTCTTACGTCCAGTGTCCATTCTAAAAGCAAACTATCACACCCGGACTGCGATCTCCGCATGAACTCATAAGTGCCCGACTCATCATACCACTCGTCCATAAAAAGAGTAGAATCGCCAAAACAAATGGTTGTATCCATCGATACAATCCGCAGGGGATTTTCATAATCCACAACTAGTGTATAGTAGACAGAATCACATCCAGTAGTTGAACTTGTCAAGGTTTCTTCATATGTCCCTGGAGTCGATATATTGCGCAGCATGAACAACATAGACTCGCCACTACACAAAGTGGTATCTTCTGACATAAGGACAGGCATGGAGCCAACGGTTAGGTTCAATCGATAAATGATCGAATCACATTGGCCATCTGCAAAACTCACCTGCCTTTCGTAAAGGCCAGTCTCTGACACAAACTCTTCTTGAAAAAGTATAGAGTCACCATAACAGATAAACTCCTGTTCTTCTCTAATAATAGGCGGATTATAAACACTGAGACGTAATCGGCGAACCAATGAATCACAACCATCTCTTGTCGATGTATATAGGTGCTCATAATCTCCAGCTGCAGCTATCTCTTCTCCGTCCCATTCTATCGATGTACTCGGACAGATAACTTCTTCTTGCATCTCTTCAATCACGGGAGATATCCAATAATCATAAAAAACTGTTTTTTCTAAAACAGCAATACAACCTTCTCTATCCATCACTTCAAGTTCTATGGTATTGTCACCTCTTTCTGGATTGGTAAGGATGGCATTTTGTTCTTCGCTTATGATTGCTCCATTGTACTTCCAAGTCCATTGGATGCCTTGAGGGTCATCAAAAACTGAAGTATTAGTCAAGTACAATGGTCCAGGGTCACAAGGATCGTTGCTACTTTCAAAATTTAACTCAACAAGTGGCAGTACATTGATTTGTAAAAATGAAGTGTCCACACACACATCTAAATCATTGAGAATCATGTATCCTTGATAGACTCCTCTTGAGGGAACACTTATTTTTAAGTCTCGCTTATCTGGTCCTTTGGCTTGCATGACGACAAGATCCTGGTCATCATATAGTATCCACTTATAATCGTAAATATTGGCTATGTCGGAGCTTCTATTTAGAATATCAAAAGACATGTCGCAGCTCACATATTGATGAACAGGTTGATCTGTAAAACCAGCAACGCCTTCTTCGATCAAAAGAGGTGACTCAAGATCTGCATTAACTCGTGGAGTACACAGCTCCACATTAAATTCAAAATCCCGTCTATAATTTCCAATTAGCTCTCCCCCTCTATACTCTTCTACACAAACTCCCACTACAAATGAGCCCAAGATATTTGGTACACCACTTATCTTACCAGTCTCTGGATCAATCACAATTTGTGGGTCACCACCTACAGGATTAGCTTCACTATAAATACCTATATACTCGACGTTGGAGAAAACGGGCGCACAAATTCTCGGGTCAGGTTTTGTACAAGCACAGCATTCTGGTGGAACTATAAAGTTAGGGTTAGCACCTGATGCGAAGGGAGTACAAAAAGAATAAACTAATCGATCTCCCTCTTGGTCGGTCGCACTATGATCGAAGTCGAAGTCTTCTCCGAGGCAAACAAATATCGGTGGATATTCATTAAAGACCGGGCTATTGTTTTCTAAACTCATGGCCTGAGGAGTGATAATGATATCATAGACAGCTCCTGTATTGTTTGGATCAAATATGTTAGATATAGTGGCATTGCGACAACACCGCTGATATGCTACCATATATTCGTAAGGGCCTACTTCAAGAGTAATATTGAAATTATACAAAGCTGATTCTATAATAAGATTACTCAGCTTCTGATCTTTGCATGGATCTTTGATGGCATCTATCTCATTTACAGGTCCAATTGGAAGATTGCGTACGACATCAAACACTTCCCAAACTCCACCTGGAATCCTGCGATAAATGCCAAAATCAGCTAAGTCGTCATAGCCAATACCAGCAGTATCCCTATAGATGATATACTCCAATGCATATGTGACTTGTGTCCGATCCAAATTATAAGAAACCAGCTCATAGGTGACGTCACCTCCTATGATATGAGAAGCACAGATCTTACCTGAGTATAGGGATGCTATACATAAGAATAGTAGAATAAAAAAGAACCTCCGTTGCGTCATGAACTCACCAATAACTCTACGCCTGCATCTTTAGCAGAACGCTTTTTCTTTCTCTATTAGGTTGGTATTAACTATCGAAGCACAGGTTGTCTATACTCAGAAAGTCGTTCATGGGTGGGTGGCTTTCAACAATTTATACGTTGAAAACAGCAATAAATTGCATCACTGTAAAAATGTAATGCCTAGGTAAGTAATATCAAAGGGTAAACCCTTGACCTTGATGAAAATTAGTAAGCAAAAAATGAATATGTCAATATCAAGACCTTAGCTTTATATATAGGCGTACTTTTATAACTTAGGGTCTGAACAAACAGTTTATAAAGCGCACACAACAATGACCTCAATGAAGTTCATCTTATCAGTAACACTTATCTCCATCTTATCGATCCAGTCTATAAATGCACAAACGCAATGGCAAGTACCTGACAACCCAGTAGAGCTTGGGCAGGTACATTGGTTAAGAAACTATGATGAGGCCGTGGCAAAATCTATGGAGACAGGCTTGCCTGTTTTTATCTTATTTCAAGAAGTACCGGGATGTTCTAATTGTACAACCTATGGCAACGAGGTATTGTCCCACCCATTTATGGTGGAGATGATAGAGACTCACTTCGTACCACTGGCGATCTTTAATAACAAAGGTGGACATGACAGAAAGATACTCAAGCAGTTCAAAGAACCCACCTGGAATAATCCAGTGGTCAGAATCATCAATCATAATGGCAAAGATCTTGTGGACAGATTGAGTGGCGACTTTTCTAAAGGCGGCTTGGCTAATAAGGTCAGCAACGCCCTGCAACTTTCTAATCAGTCAGAACCACAGTACTTCTCTATTTGGAAACAAGAGCTTACAGGCGCCAAATCTAAAGAAGAGGCATATCTATCTATGTACTGCTTTTGGACTGGAGAAAAAGAGATAGCAAAGATACCTGGCGTTCTGTCTACTGAAGCAGGCTTCATGCATGGCAAGGAGGTAGTTAAGGTCCAATATGATCAATCAAAGACTAACCTTGATAAGATTGTCAAAGTAGCCAAGAAGAAAAGTGTAGCGGATCAAGTATTTGCCGATAAGGGAATCAAGTATAAAAAAACAGACAAGCAAGTCGGAAAGTATCAAGTTGATCGCGAAGTCAAATACTATCTTTCCAAGACCAAGTATAAGACGATCCCAATGACGCCGCTCCAAGCTGCCAAAGTCAACTCTTTGATTGGTCAAGGACAAAATCCCGATTATCTGCTTTCTCCACGTCAGCTCGTTCTTTTATCATCAAAATCGCATCAAAAAAGCTTGATCAACCAAGAGTTTGTAGCCTCGTGGTATAATGCAATCTCCATGTAATGACGAGAAAACGCGATTTTCCATCGGCTAAAGGCTCAGTTGAGTAGTTATTTTTCCCGATTGAAGCATTAAGAGTTGAAGCATTAGTAAATTCATGACTAATTGCAGATAAATAAATTATCCTTGAGACAATTAATGAAGCATAGAACAAAAATCGCAAGGTCTTTCAGACATCTTAAGGCTTGTGCAATGTCCTTGATGCTTGTGATATCGATAGGTCTGCAGGTCCCATTGTCCGGGCAGACAAATGGTCAATTTATATACGGCCTAATCACGACAGAAGATGGTGACGAGTATGAAGGCTTCATGAGATGGGGCAAAGAGGAGATGACGTGGCACGACATATTCAACTCTACGAAGACTGATGAAGAGATGGGTAAAAGCTCCAAGACTGGCGGGTCTTTATGGGGAGACTTTGATTGGAGCATCAGCAGTTTGTGGAAGGATAAATATAGAGGCTCTAACCATACTTTTGCTTGCCAGTTTGGCGATATCGCGCTACTGCATATCAAGAGAAGAGATAGAGTGGATGTAGAGCTTAAGAATGGTTCGATCATAAAAGTAGATGGTGGTTCTAACGATATCGGTGCAACGATTAGAATGCAAGACTATGAGTTAGGTCAGGTGAAGTTTGACTGGAACCGCATAGAGCAGATTGAGTTTTTTCAAGCTCCAGTCAATCGTGATCCAAAGTACGGCAAGTTACTTTATGGCACTGCTGAGACGCGAAGAGGACAAAGGTACACTGGCTTTATCAAGTGGGATGACGACGAGCGCATGGGGGATGACATACTTGATGGCGATAGTAGAAATGGTGAACAAAAGGTACCTTTTGAAAATATAGTATCAATCGAGAAAGACGATGGTGGTTCTCAAGTAACCTTCAGAAGTGGTCGTCAGATTTTCCTAGATGGAAGCAATGATGTCAGCAATGGCAATCGCGGCATCATCGTTCATTCTGAAGGTATCGGCACTATCGAAATTCCTTGGAAGTATTTTGAAAAACTAACATTGGAAGATCCTCCTATTGGTCCAACCTATAACAACTATCTTCTTCCTAAAGCCCTTGAAGGTATTGTAATTAGATATGACGGAACTGAACATCGAGGACAAATCATATTTGACATGGACGAACTTTGGGACTTTGAGATCTTGGATGGTGAGGACGACTATGTCAAGTATGAGATTCCTTTTAGAAATATAAAAAGAATCGTTCCTAAGAACAGATCATACTCGATGGTATATTTACGTAATGGTGAGGAACTCCTTCTTGGAGATACTCAAGATGTCTCAAGTAACAATGATGGCGTTTTAATCGCTCGCGATCCTAACAAAAAATCAATCTCAATTGATTGGGATGATATAGATGAGATTATTTTTGATTAGGACACCCACCTGATCTAACGGAAGTCAACTGTATCAACCGAAACTAATGTATGAAAAGAGTGAATATCAGCGCCGCAAAAATCACATTGATCATTGGATTGGTGTTATCAGTGTTGGCTGCTTCTCTTTTATATACGCGCACGGCAGAAAGCAACGATGGGCAATCTTTGAGTATCGTCCTCGGTCTTCTGGCAATTGTACTTATTATCTTAGGCAACTTTCTCGTAACGACATTTTTGGACAAGTTTATCCCATGGAAAGATTATAAAATAAAGCGCTTCTTTTGCCAAGTCGTTTTAGGTCTGGCAGTCTCTCTACTTTTTATTAATGGACTATACTTTGGATTAAAACATCTATACACTGACTCTCCTCCTGATATGGATCAGTTGATTCTAATCAACAGTTATAGTGCCTCTATCATCATACCGACCATCTCTATCTACTTTGGTATAAAGTTTCTAAGAGCATGGAATGCTTCTGAACTTGAGGCCGAGCAACTGCAAAAGGAAAACGCGCGCAGTCAGATGATGTCATTGCGCAATCATCTAGACCCTCATTTTTTGTTCAACAATCTGAACATCCTATCCTCACTTATCGATCATGATGTTAGTTTGTCGAAGACATATCTCGAAAAATTTGCAGAAGTATATAGGACTATACTAAAGTCTGAACTTTCAGATCTTATCTCCCTTAGAAAGGAAATGGAACTAATAGATGCTTACACATATCTTATAAAAATAAGATGGCGAGATGCACTTGATATAAATATTGACATAAACGAAGAGGACCTAAACAAAGCGATACCACCACTCTCTGGACAGATGCTTATAGAGAACGTTATCAAGCACAACACTATATCTCGATCCAATCCAATGGAGATCAGTATAAAGTCCAGTACAGGCAACTACCTTGAGATCACCAATACCATAAAACCAAAGAAGTACAACGACGAAAAAAAATCAGGGACAGGGCTACTAAACATAAAAAACAGATATGCCTACTTCACTGATAGAAAGGTAGAAATTGAAAATGAAAGTGGATACTTCAAAGTGTTACTACCATTATTAGAAATCGAAGAATAAGAAAGATGAAAGTTATAATCATAGAAGATGAATACTACGCAGCGGAGAAGCTAAAGAGTGAACTTCATAATCTAAATAAGGAGATTGAGGTCTTAGCCATCCTTGACTCTTGCGAAGCGTGTATTAACTACTTTAAGGACCCCTCTGACTATGACTTGGTATTTAGCGATATTCATCTTGCCGATGGTCTTGTTTTCAATGTATTTGGAGAGATCGAGATAACAACGCCAATCATCTTCACTACAGCCTATGACAAATATGCATTGCAAGCTTTTGACTCTAACGGTATCGACTATCTGCTCAAACCAATTCAATCAGAACGATTGAGCCAAGCACTTCAGAAGTACGAATCTATGAAAGGAGCTTCACAAGTAGCTACAGCTTATGATAAAATCAAAGAGATACTCACTGATACCCAAAGAGAATACAAGTCGAGATTCTTATGCAAACTTGGTAACAAGATAAAGTCCATACCGGTGACTTCCATCAGCTACTTCTACAGTAAGGATAAGATGACTTTTATAGTTGACAGAGAAAAGAACAGATACCCTATTAATCATACACTGGATGAGATCGATGGCATGATGGATCCTACGCACTTCTTTAGACTCAACAGGCAATATGTCACACACTTTGATGCTATCAATGAGATACATCCATACTTCAAGGGAAGATTGAAAATAAGACTTCTACCACAACACGAAGATGACATAGTGGTCAGTACTGAACGCTCCCCTCTGATGAAAGCTTGGCTCGATAGATAATCGTATACCGCTTCATCCCAACTATGTACCGCTTCGGTATCAATAGGTTAAAAACTCGTTAAGATTGAGTCATATTTGAATCATCGATGCTAACAAGTTCGATTGTAATTATTCACTTCCTGACAAACCTTATAACGATGACTCGAAAATTCATTGCATTAATAGTTACTGCCTGTCTCAATGCGGCTTTTGTAAATAATATAGAGGTCCTAACTTCTTCTGATAGCGATATCTATATCTACGGAAAAGTGTACACTGATGATGACGAAGTATATGAAGGCCAAATCAGATGGGGCAAAGAAGAAGCCTTTTGGTTCGATCACTTCAACTCTTCAAAACCAGAAAATGAAAACTTGGATTATCTCTCCAAGAAAGAACTTAGAAGCTTAAACGATGGTCACAATGTAAGTGAGATAAAAAGTCTCTTCAACTGGGACGTCAGCTGGGGCAATGATCACACACATTCCTTCTCATGTGAGTTTGGAAATATCAAAGCTATCGAAATAGGTAGAAGAGACAGAATAGAAGTAGAACTTAAGAATGGCGACAAGTTAGAATTAGAAGGTGGATCTAATGATATCGGTACTTATGTACAAGTCACTGACAATAATATCGGCCACATCAAAGTAGATTGGGATAGAATAGAAAGAGTAGAGTTCATGCAAGCGCCAGCAGGATATGAGAGCCACTATGGTGCGCCTCTATACGGGACCGTAGAAGTGGAGTCAGGAGAAGAATTTACTGGATATGTCCAGTGGGACCATGATGAGCGTTTAGCCAACGACGAACTTAATGGCAAAAATAGAGATGGAGAAATTGATCTTGAATTTGGAAAAATAAAGAGCATCGAAAGAGGCATAAGAAGTGCCAACGTTACAACCTTATCAGGACGTACATTAAAACTAAAAGGCACAAACGATGTCAATGACGGCAATAGAGGTATCATCGTCAACATCCCTGGACTAGGGAGAGTGGATATACCTTGGGATGAATTTGAAAAAGTGACTTTCAGTGATCCTAAGATGGGCGTGATCAACTATGCTGATTATGATGCGGCACGAGATATCCAAGGATCTGTCAAAACAGAAGATGGAGAAACCCTTAGCGGCAGGATCGTCTATGATCTTGATGAAGCTTATCAATTTGAAATATTGAATGGAAAGAAAGATGACATAGAGTACTTCATCCCTTTTCAATTAATAAAAAGCATTGATCCAACTAGTCGAAGGAGAACACTTGTCACTTTGAAGTCTGGCAAAGAAATCAAGTTAGAAGATAGTGTAGATGTCAATGATGATCATGACGGCATACTCGTCTTTGACTCAGGTGATGAACCAAAGTACATCCCGTGGTATGACATAGAGAAAATAAGTTTTTAGAACTCCTTTCACCGCATATTCTAATTAGTAGAATAAATCAAAACCGAAATACAACCAATAAATAGTAGTGAAAGCCTTTTTAGGAGATCTCAAGTGAAGACTTGGGGTCTTCTTTCGTTGTTTAGACAAAGAAAGAGATCTAACACAAAGTCAGACCCCTTCTCCGATTCTTGTTAAAAACAGGAATCTCAACGTACCTATCGTACTAGAACAAAGTCATTGTTCTATATTTCTTTAAAGGCATATAAAACCTAATTTGAAAATGAGATTTCCCACGACCTTCCAATGTTAAAATAGCATATTAAAGAATAAAGTTCATTCTCGCGATGATAAAATGCATCATTGAGCTAATATTTCGACCAATCTATCAGCGTAGAAAAGAAAATTCCCGTTACTTCCCAAGACTAAGACGCCATATTTATATTACTATGAACTACACATGATAGATAGAATCTCTTTCATCATCTTAGCAGCCAAAGCAGATGTTATCCCTCCCAAGTCATTATCAGGGTTATACTCGACTATATCAGCGCCGATCACAGGTACTTGCAAGCTGCGTATCAAGGCCAAAACTTCTCTAGGCGTCAACCCTCCACTTTCCTGATGAGATACGCCTGGCGCATATGCTGGATCAAAGGCATCCATATCCAATGATATATACAAGGGTTTTGAGAAGGCAGGAAGTCTACTTAAGTCAAAATCTCTCATCTCGATACACTGGACATTATACTTAAGCACTTGCTCTCTTTGATGAGGGTTGAGCGTTCTGATGCCTACTTGCACAAGTCTTTTAGTAAGTCTATCCTCCATGATCCTGGCAAAAGGACATGCATGCGAGTGTTTATCTCCTTCATAATCATCATATAAATCTCCATGAGCGTCAATATGGAGGATATCAAAGTCCTGCTCTTGCTGCTCCGCAAATGCCTTGATGATGGGATACGTAACTGAGTGATCTCCGCCCAATGAAAATAATCGGTCAGCCGAACCTATGACCTTCTTGGTATGCTCATAGATATCCCAGTAAGCTGATGGCGTCATATCTCCTCGATCATCAATCACCACTGGAGCTACTTCTACACCATTCTCCGCATAGTGATTATATGCATCAGACCAGAGACGTTCTCTGATCAGTGATGGTGCTTTTGCAGGCCCTTTTTGGTATGATGACTTCTCATCGTAACAGATACCTTGTACTATGATCTTTTGATGACTCATAAGTTACTTTAACTGATCTTGGTTTATAATGATAAAGTGATCATCCATGACGTTGCCTACATAAATCTTTCCTTGATAAGGAATGGCAACTGTAGATGCCGACATATCCTTACCATCACTTTCAAATACCGAAGACACTTTATAATCATCCTTATTTTTATAATCTATAGTGATGATCTCTGAGGGAGAATATGGACTGCTTCCAGCAAAATATGATGATGAAGCTAACAAGACAGGGTGGCTTCCGATCCAGACTTTTCCTGATGGATCTAACTCTATATTATCGACTCCACTATTACAATCTATATCAGTTTGGAAGTCAAGTGAACCATCATCATTAATATTATAAACTTTCACCAGCATACCTCTCGGAGAAGCGACATATAGCACTTTCTTTTTAGAATCTAAGTTTATACCATTTGCGTAAGCGATACCATCATCTACTATCTGATACCCAGTCCCATCAAAGTGAATAACATTGGACCGTTTAAGTCCAAGATAATCCTCAAGCATCAATCCCAACTTTGTTTTAGATCCATGGTCATTGGTAAAATAGAAACCAACAGGACCAGTAGCGACAACATCGTTTGGACTATTGATCATATCATCCTTATGAGTTTTAACATGAGTAAGCGTCTGGTCACGCAGGGTGTACTCCTCTATGCTGTGTACCGCATTAAGATCCATAGAGCTCACAGCATCCGCACCTGATGTTACGTGATTAATCACAAGAAGACGATGAGTATTAGAATCCAATCGGACCATGTGGATGCCATGCGGATAAAGTGGGACATCATTCTGGGCTCTGAGTAAAACAGGATTGTTAGCACCACTTTTGAGATCCATATAGTAGAGACCATTGACCGTCTCTATGCCATCTCTTCTGCCTGCTCTATCATCTGAAGAAATGATTAAAAATCCATCAGTTCTACTGATCGCAAAATCCTCTGCACCGGAAATATCGATACTGGTTATCTCACCACTATATGAATTAGTAATCGATCTAAAAAAACCTGTTGTCACACATATATAAAGCGCATACAAAATGAACAGAACTAATACGATCAAAATTACTTTGATTGCCTTTTTCATATAGTTGCTTGTAGGATATTTGATAAAAACTACAAGATAATCAACTACCTCATCTTCTTATGAGATAGACCGACTTACGTCAAATGTTCTTTTGATTAAAAAGACAACCTCAACTGCCCATCACCTGATTGAGCAGAAAAGCTATCTGGAAAATTAGAAGAAGTCAGTCCAAGCAATCTGATCGCAGTCCCTTCTTCATAATTGTTACGCAAGAGTTGCAGTCCCATTCTTGTGATTTCTTCCTTAGATGTGATTGGATAGGACTGTGATTTGCTCCTTGTGATGTTATCGAACTTTGCAGTTTTTAATTTTAAAGTGATGGTTCTGCCATACTTATCGGCACGGCCCAATCTCTCTACCAGCTTGTCAACAATCATAAGAAGTCGTTCTTCTAAAGCAATTAAAGTGGTAAGATTCTCTTCAAAAGTTCTTTCTACAGCAAGGGATTTTCTAATCCTATTGGCCTTAACGGGTCGATCATCTATGCCTCTTACTATGTCATAATAGAACCTGCCAGACTTGCCAAACCTTTTGATCAAATCCACTTGCGCCCATTGCTTCAGGTCATATCCTGTGAAGATACCCAAGTCATTCATCTTCTTAGCTGTCACTTTACCAACACCATAGAACTTTTTAATTTCAAGTTTTTCTAAAAAGGCAATAGCCTGATGTGGCTTGATCACTGTGATGCCATCTGGTTTGTTTTCATCAGATGCGATCTTCGCGATAAACTTACAATAAGACACACCCGCTGAAGCAGTCAGTTGTGTTTCGTCATATATATCCTTTTTTATAGCCTTTGCGATATCTGTTGCATATGCTATATCCTGCTTACACTCTGTCACATCCAGATAAGCTTCATCGAGAGAAAGCGGTTCTATCATATCTGTGTATCGCGAAAAGATCTCTCTGATCTGAACAGAGACTTCTTTATAAACATCAAAACGTGGTGGCACAAAGATGATATCCGGACAAAGCTCTTTAGCCTTATAACCTGGCAATGCAGAGCGCACTCCAAAGACCCTCGCTTCATAACTACAAGTAGTTAACACTCCTCGTCTTCCCTCTCCCCCAACTGCCACTGGCTTACCTCTAAGATCAGGATTGTCACGTTGCTCCACTGATGCGTAAAACGCGTCCATATCGATATGTAAGATCTTACGCACTACAGCTGTCTATTATAAATGATCCGCCCAAGTAGGAAGATGATATAGATACATAAAAACAGAATCGGAAAGCCTCCGATGATCGATAGGATCTTGATCCCATCCATACCTGCAAAAGAGATCATCACCCAAGACATAGCTGCTATGATCAACCCCCATATGATCCTGATATTGATCGGTGCTTCAGGTTGATCACCCTCTAAGTACTCTGTGCTCAAGCCACTCATAGCAGAAGTATTAGAATCTGCCGCAGTAACGTAAGAGATAAACACAATTGCTAAAAATATAGCACCACCTATGCGACCAATCGACAACTCTTCTATCAAGCTAAATATCACGTCTTGTGGACCGCCATCTTGAAGTGTCGTATATAAAGCACCCGAGCTATCACGGTCATTGATGATAGATATGCTTCCAAAGATGGTCATCCAAACCATGCTAAAGAGGGATGTATAGACAAGATTAAATCTTATAAATTCTCTTACTGTTCTACCGATAGCGATACGTCCTAAAAAGAGTGCTGTTACAGGAGCCCAAGCCATCCAATTGGCCCAATAAAACGACGTCCAACTTTGCTCCCAAGATCGATCGAAATTAGAAAGTCCGAGACTCCGTGGCACAAACTGAACGAAGTACTCGCCCAGTCCTCTTAGAGATAGCGACAAGCCTTCACTTGAAAGAAGTAAGATACTCATCACAAGGATCATAATTATAAAAAAGCCAACATTGATTAACGACAACCACTTGATACCTCTTTTTAATCCAGAGGCAGATGAAATTACAAATGCTGATGCGATCACCAGAACAATAATGGCCCAAAGAAAAGGATTCTGAGCTACGCCCAAGATACCCTCTACACCTCCAGATATCGTTAATACGCCTGCGCCCAAAGATGCTGCCATGCCAGCAACCAAGGCAAACAAACAAAAACTGTCCAAGGCATCATGATACCACATGGATTGCTTTGTTGAAGTACCAATCCTAATTATAGACGAAACTTTAAATGGTAACTTATAATGATAAAAAGCCAAAGCAAAGATCAAAGAAACCATCGTATAAAGTGCGTAAGGTGATATTGTCCAGTGCATGTACATCGTAGACATCGCCGTGATAGCAGCTGCATCAGAACCAGGCTCTATGAAAGGACTTGGTGGTTCATAGAGATGGTACAACGGCTCAGCACTCCCCCAAAACAATATACCTGTTGCAACCGTAGTACAGATGACGATGGATAACCACTTTGTCTTTGAAAAAATCGGCTCAGCTTCTTTGCCTCCAAGAACTACATGACCAACAGGAGAAAAGTAAATTAAGACGGCAGATAGAACAAAAGCAAACACAGTCCAATTGAATAACCAATCAAAGTAGCTCAACATCCATGATCGGATATCACTCAAATATTCGACCAGGAGATCAGCGTTGACTAAGGAAAACACTAGCGCTAGCATCAGAGCGACAAATGGAGGAAAAAAGA